>NZ_PNCV01000082.1:0-43980 GCF_005886925.1 Pseudoalteromonas sp. S3260 | reverse complement strand
ATGCCAAACAGGCGCTGCCCGAAGGGTTCTGCCTAGGGGCGATTTACTCTTTGTTGCCTACATGGATGTAGGTAAGGGGCGTGAGCAGGACGCGGAAGCTTTGCTCGGTTTTTACTTAGCCCACTAGGTTACAAACCTCGCGCCGTGATTTAATCGCCCCTAGTTTGAACAAATTTTAATCCGCAAAGGTCAACAGACCCCAATATCTTATCTATAATCCCATGAGTTACACTTGATTTACATGAAAATACACATTATTAAAGCAAAGAATTTGAACAACCTATATTTATTAAACCTTAGTCTAATAGACTAATAGTTGATTGAGTAAATTGTGTACATATACAACAGTAGCTTAAATATATAAAAGTATTGACTGTTTATTAACAATCCGTATTTACTAACAAATTAAATTAAAACTATGTAAATTCAATTTGTTAGTACTATATAAGTAACACACGTTAGAAAAAACATACAACAAGTAGCCTATAAAAGGACGCAACAATGAAACTTACTCCAATTAAAACACTGGCAGCTACAGCTGTACTTTGTGCACTTTCTAGCACAACTTATGCCGCAACAGCTGCAAAAATAGGTGATACCGAATTCACCTACGGTGGATACATTAAACTCGACACTATGTGGAGTGACTACTCAGCAGGTGCGCCTGCAGGCAGCAGTGTTGGCCGTGACTTTTATGTACCAAGTACATTAACAGTTGGTAGCGATGATAGTTCAGACGCTGTATTTGATATGCACGCTCGTGAGTCACGTTTCAATTTTGGAACTGCTACCTTATTAGATAACGGTAAAACGGTTAAAACTAAAATAGAACTAGACTTTTTAGCTTCTGCCCCAGGCGGTAACGAGCGTGTGTCTAATTCATATTCGCCGCGTATTCGCCATGCATTTATTTCTTATGATGGCTGGTTATTTGGTCAAACATGGTCAAACTTTCAAAACGTTGGTGCATTACCAGAAGCGCTTGATTTTGTTGGCCCAGCAGAAGGCACAGTGTTCGTTCGTCAATCTCAAATTAAATACACTACGGGCGCATGGTCTTTCTCTTTAGAAAACCCAGAAAGTACAATTACAACACCTGGTGGTGGCATGGCAGTGACGGATGATGCCTCATTACCTGATTTTACTGCACGCTATACTCACAAAGCGGATTGGGGTAACTTTGTAGTTGCTGCACTCGCTCGTCAATTAACTTATAAAGTAGGCGGTGTTGATGCCGATGAAACTTCTTTTGGTGTCAGTGCATCAGGTATGGTTAAACTAGGTGAAGACAACCTTAAATTTATGCTTACTCAAGGTAAAGGGTTAGGCCGTTATGTTGGTCTAAACGTAGCACGTGGTGCAGTACTCAACGGTGATGATTTAGATGCCATTGATTCAACATCTGGTTTTATTGCGTATCAACATAAGTGGAACAGCCAATGGCGCTCTACATTCCTATATTCGTTTTTCTCAGCAGATAACAATACAGACTTACTTTCATTCTCAGGTGATCCGACAGAATCAAGCCAAAGCTACAGCGCAAATATTCTGTACTCACCGGTTAAACGCTTAACCTTTGGTGCTGAATTAAAACATGCAGAACGTGAGCTTGAAAGTGGCGTAGATGGCGATATGGATCGCTTACAGTTCTCTGTTAAATATGCATTTTAATTTCTTTACTGATTAAAGTACTGATTTACTTCCTGAGCGGCTTCGGCCGCTTTTTTTTGGTTTTTAACTAGCGCTCAGGTTAACTACAACCACACGCTTTATTTAAAAAATATCAAAGATGTGTAAAATACCGACTTAACGCAATTGCAAATCACTCTCATTTAGATTAAATTACACCCACATTTTATCTTATGGGAAACAAGATGCTGTACAAACATAAAAAATCTGCATTTAAACTGAGTCTACTTACTTCACTGGTTTTATCTGGGCATGCTATTGCTAACGACACGCAAGACGACCTACCTCTAGAAAAAATTGCCGTTTATGGGCAACATCATAAAAATTATATTACCGAAGAAGCACAGTCAGCGACTAAGCTAGGTTTAACAATTAAAGAAACTCCACAGTCAATTTCTGTTGTCTCACGCGCGTTGATGGATGACTTTTCACTTGATGATATTAACGCTGTATTAGAAAGCACCCCAGGCGTAACAGTGGAACAAATAGAAACCGATCGTACTTACTTTAAAGCCCGTGGTTTTGAAATAACTAACTTTTTAATTGATGGCTTAGGTATTCCACAAAGTTCAGGTTCAATTCAGGGAACATTAGATACAGCAATCTACGACCGCGTTGAAATAGTGCGTGGTGCCAATGGCATGATGACCGGTGCAGGTAATCCATCAGCTACTATAAATATGGTGCTAAAAAAACCAACCTACACAACACAAGCTAATGCATCGGCTTCTTATGGTTCGTGGAATAATAAACGTGTAGATATTGATGTTTCCACACCGATTAACGACGAACACGCCGTTCGTGTTGTATTTACTAAGCAAGATAAAGAGTCGTACCTAGACCGTTACGAAACCGATAAGACCATTGCCTACCTTGCCTATGAGGGTAAGCTAACTGACGATACATTACTAAGCATTAACTATGTAAACCAGCAAAAAGATGCCGATAGCCCTCTATGGGGCGCGTTACCGCTTTATTACACTGATGGTTCACCAACTGATTATGATGAGTCAACTAGTACAGCTGCAGATTGGTCGTATTGGGATAATAGCGCTGAACGTATATATGTAACACTTGAGCAAAACTTATCAGCGACTTGGGTTGCTAAAGCCCGTTATGCCCATATAAAAAATGAACAAAATTCTGAGTTATTTTATGTATATGGTACCCCAGATAAAGATACTGGTTTAGGTTTAACCGGCTATGCGAGTCGTTATGATTACAAAGACACCCAAGATTTGTTTGATTTATATGCCAGCGGTAAGTTTGAGCTATTTTCGCTAGAGCACGACTTATCATTCGGCATTAGCCAGGCAAACATGGACTTTAATGACCAATCGCTTTATGACTACACTACAGGTAATGGTTTTCCAGGTATGCCTGATTTAGCGACTTGGGATGGTGTTATTCCAGAAGCGACACTGGCTGATAAACCTAACGGCAGTGATGTACAAAATACACAAAGATCGGCCTATGTTTCAACTCGTATAAAACTAGCAGAACCATTAAGCATTTTGGCTGGCGTACGCTATACCGACTGGGAAACTAAAGGTACTGCTTATGATGTAGTGCAAACCCGTGATGACTCAGAATTAATTCCTTATATTGGTACTGTGTACGATTTTACCGAGTCATTATCAGCTTACGCTAGCTACACAGAAACGTTTGTACCACAAAAAGAGTTAGACATTAACGCTGAACAACTGGCTCCTGTTATTGGTAAAAGTGCTGAAGTTGGTTTAAAAGCACAACTTTTAGGTGAGCAAGTATTTGTAACACTGGCCTATTTTGATGCTAAGCAAGATGGACTTGCTGTTGCACTTCCGGGCTCCCTTCCAAGCGATACGCGTTATTACGCTGCAGATGGTATTAACAGTGATGGTTTCGAAATTGAATTAAGCGGTCGCTTAACTGATGATTTAAGTGCCAGTATCAGCTTTAGTAATTTAAGTATTGATGGTGATGAACTCGTTAAAGATTACACCCCAGAAAACCAATTAAAAATGGCAGCCACTTATCAAGTGCCATTTATTGATGGTTTAACCTTAGGTGCTAATTACCGCTGGCAAGATTCTATTAGCCGTGTGCAAGTAAAAGATCCAGCAGGCAACGCATTGGCAACAACAAAACAAGATGCTTATGGCTTACTAGATTTAATGGCCACCTACGAAATTACTCAAAACGTCGGTGTTACCTTTAATGTTAATAACAGTACTGATGAAAAGTACATAAACAGCCTTTATTGGGAGCAAGGTTACTACGGTGCACCGCGTAACTACTCACTGTCAGTTAACTGGCAGCTATAAAGCTAACTAGGTTTTAAGTCGCTTTATAGCAAACAATAAAAAAGCGCTAACCTAATGGTTAGCGCTTTTTTTTAAGCTCGGATCAAATCAAGCTTTAAAACAAATGGGCTTAAAGGTCGCCTTCATCACCTAATACGTCTTCGCCATCTTCTGGCTCAACTGTTGCTTTTAGCAATAGCATCTCTCGTAATTTACCTTCAATTTCATCTGCAATTTCAGGGTTTTCTTTAAGGAACTTAATCGAATTAGACTTACCTTGGCCAACTTTGTTGCCATTGTAGCTGTACCAAGCACCTGCTTTTTCAACAATTTTATGCTTAACACCTAAATCAATCAGCTCGCCCTGCTTAGAAATACCTTCACCATACATAATGATAAATTCAGCTTGTTTGAACGGCGGTGCTACTTTGTTCTTCACAACTTTAACACGCGTTTCGTTACCAACAACCTCGTCGCCTTCTTTTACCGAGCCAATACGACGAATATCAATACGTACAGAGGCGTAAAATTTCAGGGCGTTACCACCAGTTGTTGTTTCAGGATTACCAAACATTACACCAATTTTCATACGGATTTGGTTAATGAAAATACATAGCGTGTTTGAGCGCTTAATGTTACCTGTAAGCTTACGTAATGCTTGTGACATTAAACGTGCTTGTAGGCCCATGTGTGAATCACCCATGTCGCCTTCAATCTCCGCTTTTGGTGTTAATGCAGCAACAGAATCGACAATCACTACATCAACCGCGCTTGAACGCACTAACATGTCACAAATTTCCAGTGCTTGTTCACCCGTATCTGGTTGAGATACAAGTAACTCATCAATATTAACGCCTAGCTTTTGTGCGTAAACTGGATCAAGAGCATGCTCAGCATCAACAAAGGCACACGTTTTACCTTCTTTTTGAGCTTGTGCGATAACTTGTAATGTTAGCGTTGTTTTACCTGATGACTCTGGGCCATATACTTCAACAATACGCCCCATTGGCAAGCCGCCTATACCTAAAGCAATATCAATACCTAGCGAGCCTGTTGATACAGCGTCAATGTTTAACGCCTTGTTATCACCCAATTTCATAATTGAGCCTTTACCAAATTGACGTTCAATTTGTGATAAAGCTGCGTCCAATGCTTTTTGTTTGTTATCGTTCATTTTACTCTCCAAATCCAGCTAATGCACACAAGTATACTGTATGAAATCACAGTATCAAGCTAATTTTATTATTTTATCTTCTCTATTATACTTTTTAAAGAAAATACAATAGCTTGCAGCCTAACTTGCGCCCTATCTCCATCAAATACTTGCTCAAACGTCCAGTGTTTACCGTTAATTTGTAGGCCAAACCACACAAGCCCTACCGGTTTGCCCTCAGTGGCACCACCTGGACCTGCAATTCCTGAAATAGCAATGCCAATATCAGCATTAGCCGCCTTACATGCACCTGCTGCCATCTCAATGACTGTTTGTTCGCTCACCGCGCCAAATTCCTCAAGGGTATCACGCTTCACATTGAGTAATTCATGCTTTGCGTTATTGCTATAAGTGACAAATGCGCGGTCAATATATGCAGAGCTTCCGGGGGTATCAGTAAGCGAATAACTCACTCCACCACCAGTACATGATTCAGCGGTAGTGATCCATAAGCGTTTATCCGTTAAAATAGCGCCTAATTGCGCAGCAAGTGTCTTAATCTCTTGATGTAATTCCATATTCAGCCTTTGGGTAAATACATGTCGTTTGATCTTTATGCACCGCACACTATAAAACAACAAACCCCTATGATGCAGCAGTATCTAAAAATAAAATCAGAGCATCGCGATATTTTATTGTTTTATCGGATGGGGGATTTTTACGAACTCTTTTTTGACGACGCAAAACGCGCTGCGCAATTGCTTGATATTTCACAAACACATCGTGGCAAAGCCGGCGGCGATCCTATTCCTATGGCGGGCGTGCCTTATCATGCAGTAGAAAACTATTTAGCCCGCTTAGTACAAATGGGCGAGTCGGTGGCTATTTGTGAGCAAGTGGGCGACCCAGCCACCAGCAAAGGTCCTGTTGAGCGCAAGGTAGTACGTATTGTCACCCCGGGTACCATTTCTGACGAAGCCTTACTGCAAGAACGCCAAGACAACCTTTTAACCAGTGTTTGGCAAAATAAAAAAGGCCAATACGGTATTGCGTATCTTGATATCAACTCAGGACGCTTTAATGTTGTTGAAGTAAACACTGATGAAGCATTTAGCTCAACGCTACAACGCTTAGCGCCTGCTGAATTACTGTATAGCGAACACTTTGAAAATATTCACTTAATTGAACACATTAAAGGGGCAAGACGTCGCCCTGATTGGGAGTTTGACCTTGATACCGCGCAGCACTTACTGTGCGAGCAGTTTGGGACCAAAGATTTAGTGGGATTTGGCGTCGACAAAGCACATAGCGCCTTGGTGGCAGCAGGCTGTTTAATGCAGTACGTAAAAGATACGCAACGTATTGCATTACCGCACATCCGCGCAATCACTCTTGAGCATAACGAACACGCGGTTATTTTGGATGCGCCAACCCGTAAAAACCTTGAGTTAACGGTTAATTTATCCGGCGGCTTTGAAAACACCTTAGCCCAAGTGCTTGATAAAACAGCAACGGCGATGGGCTCGCGATTACTTAAACGTCGCATTCATACTCCTATTCGTAATAAAGATGAACTCAACTCACGACTTAATGCTATTACTGCCATTTTAGATGCACAATTATGTGGTGAACTGCATGACGCGCTCAAAGAGATTGGTGATATAGAACGTGTAATTGCTCGCTTGGCATTACATACCGCTCGCCCACGCGATTTAACACGGCTTCGTAGTGCGCTTCAAGCATTGGCGCCACTGCATAGCTTATTAAACGATGCAACTGATACACGTATTTCGCATATAATTACGCATTCTAAAGAGCTTCCTGAGCTACAAGCATTACTTGAACGTGCTGTCATTGATAATCCGCCAGTGTTAATTCGTGATGGCGGTGTTATTGCGCCAGGGTATAACAGCGAACTCGATGAGTGGCGTAATTTAAGCCAAGGTGCCACCGATGTGCTTGAACAGCTAGAGCAGCGCGAACGAGAACGCACCGGTATTAGCACACTTAAAATTGGTTATAACCGAGTGCATGGCTTTTTTATTGAAGTGAGTCGCGCCAACTCGCACTTAGTGCCTGCAGATTACATTCGTCGTCAAACATTAAAAAATAACGAACGCTATATAATCCCAGAACTAAAAGAACACGAAGACAAAGTCCTCGGCAGTCAATCAAAAGCGCTGGCCCTTGAAAAACAATTATACGAACAGTTATTTGAATTTATAGCTCCGCATATTGAGCAGCTACAAATAATGGCCTCAGTAATTGCCGATCTAGATGTACTGAACAATTTAGCAGAGCGTGCCCAAACACTTAATTATGCCAAGCCTGAGCTTTGCGATAGCGATAATATCAGCATTAAACAAGGCCGCCACCCTGTGGTAGAGCAGGTAATGAAAGACCCGTTTATTGCCAATCCTGTGGAGCTCAATAACCAGCGTAAAATGTTGATTATTACCGGCCCTAACATGGGCGGTAAATCAACCTACATGCGCCAAACTGCGCTTATTGTGCTTATGGCACATATTGGCTGTTACGTTCCTGCCGATAGCGCTAAAATTGGTAATATAGATAGAATATTTACCCGTATTGGCGCCAGTGACGACTTAGCATCTGGGCGTTCAACCTTCATGGTTGAAATGACCGAAACCGCGGCTATTTTAAATAATGCCACCGCGCAATCATTGGTGCTTATGGATGAAATAGGCCGAGGAACCAGTACTTACGATGGTTTATCACTGGCGTACGCGACGGCTGATCACCTCGCTTCAAAAATAGCGGCTAAAACCCTGTTTGCAACCCATTACTTTGAACTTACAGAGCTTGCAGAGCAAACGCCTGGGCTGGTTAATGTGCACCTAGATGCCATCGAACACAACGATACCATTGCCTTTATGCATACGGTATTAGATGGCGCAGCGAGTAAGAGCTTTGGTTTGCAAGTAGCTGCACTGGCCGGGGTGCCTAAAGCGGTTATTGCCCAAGCTAAACAAAAGCTAAGCTTGCTTGAAAACCATCAAAGTGTCACCACAGTCACTACAGAGCAACAGGTTTTACCGTTTGATAGTGAACCGCAAATAATTCAGCCTAGTGAGCTTGAGCAACAAATGAGCGCAATAGACCCTGATAACCTATCACCGCGTCAGGCGCATGAACTGCTTTATAAATTAAAAGCACTGCTTTAAACGCAAACAGCCCGGCTTAAAAAGCCGGGCTGTATTCATTTCTCTGTGTGTTTAGATTAGATTAAGCAAATTGTTCAAATAAGCTTTCGGTACTTAAGCCTTCTTGTTGCAAAATATCTTTTAAGCGGCGCAGCGCTTCAACCTGTATTTGGCGAACTCGCTCACGGGTTAAGCCTATTTCACGGCCTACATCTTCAAGGGTTGAGGGTTCATAGCCTAGTAAACCAAACCGACGTGCAAGTACTTCGCGTTGCTTAGGGTTTAATTCACCTAACCAGTCAATAATATGCGTATTCATATCGTTGTTTTGTACTTCACCTTCAGGGCCTACATTTTTTTCATCAGCTATCACATCTAATAATGCACTGTCATTCTCGCTACCAATGGGCATATCTACAGAGGCTATTTTTTCATTTAGGCGTAGCATTTTGGTGACGTCTTCAACCGGTCTATCTAAGCTTTCTGCAATTTCTTCTGCGGTAGGCTCATGATCAAGCTTTTGCGTTAGCTCACGTGCTGTACGTAAATAAACGTTAAGCTCCTTAACTACATGAATAGGCAAACGAATCGTACGCGTTTGATTCATTATCGCCCGCTCAATGGTTTGACGTATCCACCATGTAGCATAAGTAGAAAATCGAAAACCACGTTCAGGATCAAACTTTTCAACCGCTCTAATGAGTCCTAAGTTACCTTCTTCAATTAAATCGAGTAGAGCAAGCCCACGATTGTTATACCTGCGCGCAATTTTCACAACCAAGCGTAAGTTACTTTCAATCATGCGTTTACGGGAAGCTTCACAGCCTTTAAGCGATTTTCGTGCAAAAAAAACTTCTTCTTCGGCACTTAATAGAGGGGAAAAACCAATTTCGCCTAGGTATAACTGAGTGGCGTCGAAGTTTTTAGTGACTTCTTCTTTAACAAATACGTCTTCATCTTCCACGTCATCAAGTAGTTGCGTTGGCTCTTCAACTTTTGAATCGTCAAACTTATCATCAGTGGGGGTTTTCTCAGCTTTTGCTACATCAGCCATAAGACTTCTCCTGAGCAAGCTATCAATAACTTTATGATTAAGGTCTGTAGTCGTTTTATTAGCTTTTGCTGTATTAGCCATGAGCCTTCTCCAGAACTGTCAATCAACACCTTTAGTTCAGGGTAGGTATTTAGCAGGGTTAACAGCTTTTCCTCGATAACGAATTTCAAAGCGAAGTGCCGTTACTGAAGACTCTGAATTACCAATTTCTGCTATTTTTTGTCCCGCCTTCACTATTTGCTTTTCTTTAACAAGTAACTTTGAGTTATGTGCATAAGCACTTAGGTAATCATCATTATGTTTCAATATAATTAAATTACCGTAACCTCTTAGTGCACTACCCGCATAGACTACCGTTCCTTGAGCAGCGGCGAATACTGCCGTCCCCTTTTTATTAGCAATCTGTAGGCCTTTATAACCATTTTCCTTGTTAGAAAAGCGTTGGATTATTTTACCTTTAGCAGGCCAAAACCAACTCAACTTTCTGTTTGTAGAACCTTGAGGCTTGCTAATTTTTTGGTTAGCTTGTTTTTGAACATACCTACGTTTTTTCGGCTTATCAAGCTCTTTCTTTAATTTTATGTTGCCTTTTTGTAAATGGGATGAATTTTTAACAGCTTTCTTTTTATACTTTTTTTGTGTAACCCTTGACCTACTTGGTTCTAAAAGGGATACAACCTGACCAGGAACAATAGTGTAAGGTGATGGAATTGAATTGTTTTTTGCAAGCTCTCTGAAATCTTTTCCGGCACTAAAAGCAATCGAGTAAAGTGTATCGCCTTTTTGTACTGTGTATTTTCCGCCGTTAATATTAATCCGTGAGGGATAGTCATTAATATTATTATTTAAACTGCTTACCGGAGCGGGAACATGGCGAGACGAGCATGCACAGAGCAAAACACTAATAAATAAAGCAACATAACAGCGTATTTGTTTATTCAATGTGTTTTGCCCTCTGTTTTAATATCATTATATTATGGCGATTATCGCAACAATAGGTACGCAACAGCGATTAAAGCAACCACTGCCCAGCCAAGTACTTCAATATATTGGCGTAATTTTTGTTCCATTTTAACTCCGCCCCATTTCATTAAAGCAGATACTAAAAAGAAACGCGCGCCACGCCCAATACCTGAGGCAATAATAAAAGGTAAAAACGCCATTTGTAATACCCCTGCACCAATAGTAAATACCTTATAAGGAATAGGCGAAAACCCGGCTAAAAATACCACCCATACGCCATAATCTTTAAACCATGTAAGTGCCGTATTAAATTTATCTTGCCATTGCATTTGTGCAATAAAAGGCTCTACAACAGGTTCAAATAACCAAAATCCTAGTAGATAACCTAGCACGCCACCAAGCACAGAAGCTACGGTAGCAAAGCTTGCAAATCGCCATGCTTTACTTGGTTGCGCTAGCGACATCGGCGCTAACATTACATCGGGTGGCACCGGAAAAAAAACCGATTCGGCAAAGCTCATTCCTGCTAGATAACGTTCTGCGTGGCGGTGTTTAGCCCACACTAGCGCCATATCGTATAACTTGGTAAACAACTTCAAAATGAATTCCTATTCAATATCGCCAGGGACCAAAGGTACAAATCTTACTGGCGCAATTACATGCTCTGTAAAGCTATCGCCTTCGCGAATAACCATGGTTAATTTTTGTTCTGCCTCACCAATGGGGGCAAGTAATACGCCTCCATCTGCAAGTTGTGCGAGTAGTTCTGGAGGGATAATCGTTGCCGCAGCCGTCACAATAATGCCATTAAATGGCGCTTGCGATTGCCATCCTTGCCAACCATCACCGTGTTTCATAGTGACATTATATAAATCGAGCTGATGTAATCGACGCTTTGCTTGCCATTGCAAAGCTTTTATACGCTCAACCGAATACACCTTATCAAAGGTTTTAGCTAAAACCGCAGTTTGATAGCCCGACCCGGTGCCTATTTCTAACACCTTATGTTGCACACCGGCTAATCGCATTAGCTCGGTCATGCGCGCAACAATATAGGGCTGAGAAATAGTTTGCCCTTGTCCTATAGGTAGCGCGGTATTTTGATACGCCTTGTGTTTGAGTACATCATCAATAAAGATATGCCGAGGAATTTGCGCAATCGCCTTTAAAACCTCTTTATCTTCTACGCCATCTCGCTGTAATAGGTCTGAAAGCGCTTGTGCACTGCGGGTATAATTAGCCAGCACGGTTAATCTCCAACTCGGCTAACCACTCTCCCACAGCTTTGATACTGTCTTTAGCGGTCATATCAACGCTCAATGGGGTGACTGATGCATAGCCATTATTTACAGCATAAAAATCAGTGCCTTCACCGGCATCGCTTTCTGTACCCAAAGAACCATACCAAAAAATATCGCGTCCCCAAGGATCGGTTTGCTTGGTCATGGTTTCTGCTTTGTGACGAGCCCCTAAACGAGTTACCTGAACGCCTTTGAGCTCAGAGAGCGGAATATCAGGAACATTAATATTAATGATCTGATCTTTCGGCAGCGGATGTGAGGCAAGCCCTTTAATAATATTTACAGTAACGGCTGCCGCTGTTTCAAAATGCTCACCATGATGAGAGCACAAAGATACTGCAATTGCTGGTAAGCCCAAATGACGACCTTCAGTCGCCGCAGCAACTGTACCAGAGTAAAGTGTATCGTCGCCTAAATTACCGCCATGATTGATACCGGCAACAACCAAATCGGGTTTTTCATCCATTAATTGATTCACACCTAAATGCACACAATCCGTTGGCGTGCCATTAACCGACATAAATCCGTTGTCGAGCGTTGTGGCACGCAGCGGATTCATTAACGTCAGTGAATTACTTGCGCCACTGCAATTTCTATCTGGCGCAACCAGCGTTACCTCAGCAATTTGTGTTAATGCTTGGTATAAAACAGCAATACCTTTGGCATTAACACCATCATCATTACTTAATAGAATCTTCATCTGCGTTATCCTTTTCTTTCCGCTCGCGAGGACTGGCGTCAGTATAATCAACCAGTTCGCGCAGTAAAGCCGTTGCAAAGCAGCCTTTGGGTAAACCAAAGCTGAGTTTTAATGTGCGTTCATCAAGTGTTTCTATGCTTAGATCTTGAGGGATTAAACGCAGCATTCTACGCTCGTTTTTAAGCCCTAACTCACCTAAGCAATCACACCATACTTGATACGGTGCCAACCATGTTTTTTCTTGTTCGGTTAAGCCTTTTTCACTTTTGCCCACCATGGGCGCCGACATCATAATATCGCCAGAAGCAAGCCGTGCAATATTTTCATCACTTATCGCATCTTCAAAAAATGCATTACTGCCACTGAGCATAAATACTTCGCGGTGCATGGTTTTAGCAAGGCCATGCTCAGCCACGCGTAAACTAACAATTTGATTAAACACATGTGAACGCGCAGCAGAAATAATAATGCCTCGCAGCTTTTTATCGCGAATACGCTCACCGGCAAACATCTTTTCGGCCATCACTAGGTTGTGTCCATCACGACCAAAGCGCTGTTCACCAAAATAGTTAGGCACACCAGCACGCACTGCGTTTATACGGCACAAAATATCAAGCGGCTCGGTTACATTGCGCAAGGTAATAGTAAATCTATTTCCTTTATGACAACCGGTGCGCAATTTTCGCTCATGGCGCTGCTGCGATACCACAAACACGCTTTCACTGTTCAGCTCTGTAAAATCAATATGCTTTTTAATCGGTACTTTTACGCTAAACCACTGCGAGCATACTCCATGGCGGTCTTTCATACCGGCATAGCTTACATCACGTGGCGATACACCCGCTTTTTGTGCAATCAGCTTGGCAACATATTGGGTGTTTTCACCCTTTTTAACCACTTGCAAACACACGTGTTCACCACTGCCGGTAAACTCTATACCGAGCTCCTCATCAACCATAAAGTCTTCTGCGGTGGTTTTAAAGTCGGCTTTGGAAAGCGGCGCGCCATATAAATAATTTAATTCGCTCATGCGTTTTGTTTACTCATAATGACCACAGCATGGCTTGAAATTCCTTCTTTACGCCCCTCAAAACCGAGTTTTTCGGTAGTGGTAGCTTTTACATTTACCTGTGAAAGCTCGGCATTTAAATCACTGGCAAGATTGGTTCGCATGGCTTGGATGTGCGGCAGCATTTTTGGTGCTTGTGCCACAATAGTTACATCCGCATTGCCCAATACATAACCTTGTTGCTTGGCTAGGTTCACTACATGGCGAAGTAAAATACGGCTATCAATATTTTCATATTCACTGGCCGTATCCGGAAAATGCTTACCAATATCGCCCAGCGCTAATGATCCTAAAATAGCGTCACATAAGGCATGAATAGCTACATCACCATCTGAGTGTGCTAAAAAGCCTTGTGGATAATCAATTTTTTCGCCGCAGATAGTTAAAGGCCCTTGGCCTCCAAATTTATGCACGTCAAAACCATGCCCTATTCGTATCATGTTGCACTCTCATTATTTTGTTTTTGCAGTAAAAAAGCTGCTAAGTCTAAATCTTCTGGGGTGGTAATTTTAATATTATCACTGCGCCCCGCCACCAACCTTACCGGCTTATTTGCCCATTCCATGGCACTGGCTTCATCAGTAATAATTGCCCCATTGGCTAACGCATTTTGCAGTGCTGTTTTGAGCTCGTCATATTTAAAAAGCTGCGGGGTAAGTGCTTGCCATAAATCATCACGAGGCACTGTTTGCTGCGCATGGCTTTGCCCTCGTTTTATGGTGTCTTTTACTTTGCTGGCTAAAATGCCGCCTTCATCAGCCTGCATGCACTGTGCGATTAAGCGCTCTATATCAGCAATATCAACTAAAGGTCTTGCTGCATCATGCACCAAAACCCAAGTCGGTGGATTGGCAGCTAAAAACAATAAACTGTTTAACACTGAATCTGCACGCTCTTTACCGCCAATAGCACGCACGATGCGAGGATCAGCTAGCGTAAGGTCGTCAAAGTAAGGGTCGGTTTCGCTCAAAACCACCACTATAGAGTTTAACTGCGGTAACTGCGATAACTTAGCGAGCGTGTGCTCTAAAATGGTTTTCCCTGCTAAGGAAATATATTGCTTTGGTGTTGTGTGTTGCATTCTGCTGCCAACACCTGCGGCAGGAACAATAGCTGCAATAGTAAATTTATTTGTCATGGTGTTGAGCCGGTAAAACACGAATAAAGGTTTCGTCCGGTTTAATCATTCCTAATTCGTTGCGGGCACGCTCTTCAATGCCTTCGTGGCCGAGCTTTAAATCTTCTATATCCGCTTTTAATACTTTATTACGCTTTATTAGTTTTTCGTTAGTTTGTTGATGCGATGCCACCGCATTTTTTAAACGGGTGTAGTCTTGCACCCCGTTATGACCAAACCAAAGGCGGTACTGGATAAAAAGTGCTAAGCACAACAAGCCAAATTGAAAAAATCGCATTAAACACTCCTTATTTTAATTTTGAATTGTAAGCTTTACGCCAATGGCCGCTTAACATTGCGCCAATTAATATTGGCAGCTAGTAACATTTCCCGTAACGATAATACCCGTGGCGTACTGCGCTTTGAAAACTGCCACTGATGGCCACAACACGCCGCAGCAAGCGTTGCTTTGTTGGGTTTGAGTAATTGCGCACTTTGCTGCTCAAGCCCTTGACCTAAAAAATCAAACCAGCCAAGCTCATTGCAATGAACCTGTGTTTTAGTTACTTGATCAATGCTATCTATTCTAACCCGAATTTGGCCGTGACTTTGTAATAATACAGGAATAATCAGCCCAACTTTGGCATAGACTTGATAAAAAAGTTCATTCGCTGAAGAATTAACTTCTGGCGGAGTTGGTTTTTGCTTTTCAAGCCACCCACCATTTTGCGCATCGAGCGTAAAAGGCGATGTTGCATTAGCCACCCGTGTTGCGGCACGTTCAATGTAATAAGGCAGGCTTTTTAATTGCCTGCGTAAACGATCACCATTAGGTTCAGCCACTAAGCGCTGCACCTCACGCTGATAAAAGGCATTACATAATTGTGCATAAAGCACTTTTTGTGCATCAGTTTGCCACATTTCAACTTGTTGGTTTGTGTCAAACTGCTTATTTTTACTGACCAATCGCTGTACTCAAAAACACCTTAATAGATGTTTTATAACACAGTAATGCACAGTTTTTAAGCACCGATTGTTAGGGCTTTTCGCCTAATTTCGCAATGCCTGATTCTAAAAATTGCACAACCGTATTACGTTTTTTTCCAATTAATAAACTGCCATCGGCTAAAAACATAAAGTTTTGCCAGTTGCGTTTAAACACATCAAAGCTCGTTTCAATAATATTATCGCGCGCCATACAAAAATAAACGGTGGTGTTAGCCTGCCAGTCTAGGTGGTTTAAAATAGCATCTGGAAATTGGGGTTCTTCGCTTTCCCACGCATCTTCCCAATTAATTTCTTGGCTAAAGTTTTGCTCTTGCGCGCACCAATCGGTTTTATCAAAAAAGTCTGGATGATCATGTTCGCGACTCACCATGGTTGTCCACAGTACGGCGGCACGCTCGCTGGTCATGGGTTTAATATTGGCTGCATCAATATCTGAAACCGGAATATCTTTGTGGCGAAATACCCAGGCTTTTTTGTAATCATCAAGAGAAATATAATTCATAGTATTGCTGTATTCTTTGGCATAATAAAAAGCGAAGGCAAATTATACAAGATAACAGACTATGACTACAGCACTAAAACTGGGTTTATATCAACACTACAAAGGCCCACAATATAAAGTTATGCATGTGGCGACTCACAGCGAAACCAACGAGCAATTGGTTATTTACCAAGCCTTATACGGTGAATACGGCATATGGGCACGCCCACTAAGTATGTTTACTGAAACCGTAGAAAAAGACGGTAAAACTATCGCCCGTTTTGCCTACCTTGGTGAAGCCGATTAACTATGGCATTATAACGCATAATAATTACTGCTCAGACCAGATAAAGGATAACCCGTGCAATTTAATTCTACTGATAATTACATCGCAAGCTCAGCATTAAAACAGGCAGTAAACGCCGCTATTATGCTGCAAAAACCGCTTTTAATTAAAGGCGAGCCTGGCACAGGTAAAACCATGCTGGCTGAAGAGTTAGCGAAAAGTTTAGATACTGAGCTTATTCAGTGGCATATAAAATCAACCACTAAAGCGCAGCAAGGTTTGTACGAGTACGATGCGGTATCGCGTTTGCGCGACAGCCAGCTAGGTGATGAGCGCGTTCACAATATTAGCAACTACATAGTTAAAGGTAAGCTGTGGCAAGCCTTCATGTACGCTGAATTAAACGGCAAACGCCCAGTACTGCTTATTGACGAAATAGACAAAGCCGATATTGAGTTTCCAAACGATTTACTGCTCGAACTCGATAAAATGGAATTTCATGTATACGAAACCGGTGAGCGTATTGTGGCTAAAGAGCGCCCTATTGTGATCATCACATCAAACAATGAAAAAGAGCTGCCTGATGCGTTTTTACGTCGCTGTTTTTTCCATTATATTGATTTTCCAAATAGCGACGAAATGCAGCAAATTATTGATGTGCACTACCCGCATGTTAAACAAGATTTAGTTCGCCAAGCGCTAGAAGTATTTTTTAACTTACGCGAAGCCAACGGCCTTAAAAAGAAGCCATCTACCAGCGAGTTACTGGATTGGTTAAAGCTATTAATGGCTGAAGATATAGACGCAAAAATCCTGCACGACAAAGCGCAAAAAGGCGGTTTAATGCCGATGTTTGGTGCGCTACTTAAAAACGAGCAAGACATAAGCCTAATCGAAAAGCTCGCGTTTATGAGCCGTCGCTAATATGTTGGTACAGTTTTTTTTCACGCTACGCAAATACCGCTTGCCTGTGAGCCTGCGCGAACTACTCGATTTAATTAACGCTTTAAAACAAGGCGTTATATTTGCTGATGTAGACGCGTTTTATCATTTAGCGCGCACTATTATGGTAAAAGACGAAACCCATTTTGACCGGTTCGATAAAGCCTTTAGCGATTACTTTAGCGGTATTGCCGACTTAGACCTACTCGAAAGCTTAAAACAACAACACAATTTACCTGAAGATTGGTTGCGTAAAGAGTTTGAAAAGCACCTAAGCGATGAAGAAAAAGCCCAACTAAAAGCCATGGGCGGGCTCGACGAGCTAATGAAAACCCTAAAAGAGCGTTTAGAAGAACAGCAAAAACGCCATGCTGGCGGCAATAAGTGGGTAGGTACAGGCGGCACCTCGCCTTTTGGTGCGTATGGTTATAACCCTGAGGGCGTACGCATTGGTCAAGACGGCAACCGCAATCGCCAAGCGGTAAAAGTGTGGGATAAGCGCGAATACCGTAACCTAGATTCTGACCGCGAAATTGGCTCTCGTACCATAAAGCTGGCACTTAAAAAACTACGCAAATTTGCTCGTACTGGCGCAAGCGACACCCTTGATTTAAACGAAACCATACGCGCGACCGCCAAGCAAGGCGGCATGCTGGATGTAAAAATGGCCCCCGAGCGCCACAACGCGGTAAAAGTATTGATGCTGTTTGATATTGGCGGTTCAATGGATGACTACATTCATACCTGCGAAGAATTATTTAGCGCCGCCCACAGCGAATTTAAACACCTTGAGTTTTACTACTTCCATAACTGTTTATACGAAAACGTGTGGCAAGATAACCAACGCCGCCACTCAAACGTTATTGACACCATGACGCTGATCAACAAATTTACCAGCGACTACAAAGTTATATTTGTTGGTGATGCCACTATGGGCCCGTATGAAATTGCCTATCCTGGCGGCTCAGTAGAACATTGGAATGAAGAACCCGGCAGTGCATGGTTGAACCGAATCACAAATCACTTTGATAAAGTCGCGTGGCTCAACCCACAACCGGTTGAACACTGGCCGTACTATCAATCAATTGATTTTATAAAGCAGCTAATGAACAACCGCATGTACCCGCTGAGCTTGGATGGGATAAGTAGCGCTATAAAAGAGCTGAGTTAAATATTAATTTACGACAGCTCAGCGCTAGCAGCAGAGCTTCGGGCGTGAACCCATAACTTTGTTGGGTGGCGCCTTCGGCTTAACCAACCTACCTTTTGACGTAGGTCGGATAAGTGGCGAAGCCGCTCCATCCGACAAAATGATCGATGTACCAGAAACAATTCGATGCACCACGTTAATGAACAACCGCATGTACCCACTTAGTTTAAATGAGATAAGTAAAGCGATAAAAAAACTTAGTTAATGCATTTTAAGTAGCTCATACACCATATTTTTGATGGTATTCACTGAGCATGAATTCTAATTGCTTCTCGAAGACTTCAATGGATGGTGTTTTTCCACTTAACCGCTGCTGCTTTAGCCATTCAAGTAATTCAATCCTTACTAAATAACCGTCTTCAATACAGTAACCTGGATCTGAAAGCCAAATTTTTGGAGCTCCTAGAGAAGCTCCTGAATACCAGTGACAAATGGAATAGCCTTCACTTTCAAGTTTATCACTAAGTTGCCAGCTGTAAATCCACCAGGTAATCAGAAATAGAGGGAAGCATCCTATAATAACAAATAGTCCCCTTCGCATCGATTTCTCTGATATATCACCATGCATTCTTTGATAAATCCCGTAGATGAGTACAAAAAAAGTGGGCATCATAACTATCAAAGGAATTACTACAGGTTTAATTTTTAACGAAATTACATTTTCAGCAATAAGACTTAATGTGCTAATTTCTAATTTAAAACTGTAGGCATAGAGAGTAATGATTAAACATAAAACGCCTATAGAAAGCCACCCTTTTTTAGGGTTGGTAGGTGAGAGTTGATTAGCAGAGCTTGCCATTTTAGTACCGTCTTCCTGAGTAAGGAATACCAAATAAGCGGTGTATAAACTCAATTGGATTGTTATCGTACATTCACTCAGCCCTATCTAACTCATATTTTAACTAATTAGGATAAACATCATAATTTTTGACCGTCTTATCTTCGCTCGCTGAAGCCTATCGGGGTCTACAACAGTCGACATTTATGCAGAGGTTGTTTGATTTGTACCTTTAACCTTGAACCCTTAACCTTTCACCTCGAATATAAAATTACATCAACTTCCAAACCACAAACGCCATAGCAAAACCAACCAAGTACACCAAGCCTAACCAGGTTAAGCCACGCAAAAGTAGACTGTGTTTAATCGCGGGCTCTGAGCGCACTAGGCTGAAGTTAAGCCATGCAAAAACAGGGGTGGTTACAAAAGCAAGTGTCATTGCAAAGGTAAGCATAGGGCCAAGGGCTGATTTAAAAAATAAAATAACCGCCATACCGGCCAATGCTTGCAGTATAAGCCACGTATTTAAGCTGTGTTTAGATTGCTTAAAACCAAGTAATTTGTGTGATTCGTTAAGTGTGCGGGCGTAACCGTCAAGTACGGTGAGTGTGGTGCCAAACATACATAAAAACGCGATGGCTGATACCAAAGGCCTTGCCCACTCGCCTATTGTTGATGCGTACATATCAATCAGCTGTTTAGCAAACGCCACGCCGCCTAGCTCTATATTTGTACTCTGCCCGTATTGCACTAACGCGCCTAAACTAAAAAATACCAGCGCAAGCCCGGCGGTTAACCAATAACCTAGATTAAAATCGAATAAGCCTTGGTTTTTAGTCACACTTTGCTGAGTTTGTTTTTCCTTAAGCCATAAAGAACTCAGTGCCGATATTTCAATAGGCGCTGGCATCCAGCCCATTAAGGCAACCAGAAAGCCCAACATGGCAAGTTCATACGGTGAGGGGCCAACGTAGTTTACAGGCGCTACTGGGCCGTTATTTATAGCAATAAACAATGCAGTGATGGTTGCTATAGTAAGTAGCCCCATAATAGCTTTTGCTACGTTATCGAGCGCTTTAAAATGCCCCAGTAATAATATAATTAAACACACGACCAATATTACCCAACACAATAAGGTAACAGGAATGCTAATAGGTAATGCGTAGTGTAATAAGCTCGCCGTAAGCAACAATACACCTGCGGTATTTACCACAGCGGCAATAATATTGAGGGCAATAAAGCTGTAAAAATAGCCAGGGCCTTGGTTTTTATACCCTTCTACTAAACTGTTTTTGGTGGCGAGTGTGTATTCCATACCAAAACGAAAAAACGGGTACTTTAAAACGTTAACCACCACAATAAGACAAAATAGCTGCCAGCCAAATAATGCGCCTGCTTGAGTAGAGGCCACCAAGTGTGAGCCACCAATGGCAGCGGTTGCCATTAAAATACCTGGGCCGAGCGCCCCTAACCGAGACTTCCATGTGTTTTGTGTGTACTGCATTAACTTCTCAAATTTGGTGTGTTATGTGCTTTTATTATTAATTTTTATCATTAATAAACTGTGTGAATGCATAACTTACCTAATTTACAGGCAATAAAAAAGAGCCCTTAGGCTCTTTTTAAAATAACACGCTGTTAGTTATTAATTTAAATCCATCTCTTGGATGATTTCATGTGCTATTTCTGGTGTGGTACTTACAGGCTTTTCATGTAAATTTGCTTTTATTTGCCCTTTACGATGCTTTAATGCGGCATCGAGTTTTTTAGCTGCGCTGGAAATAGCAGGATACATAACTTCGTTTTCCCCTTTTACCGATATACGCGCACCTTCATAATTTGTGCTAATTTCTGCTTGGAACTTATGATGCTCTTTTGAAAGAATAATATCTAGAGATATCAATGATGGAAAATGGCTCGCGACTTTTGAGAACTTTTCGTTAATGTGTTCTTTAATAGAATCAGTAACGTCAACATGGTGACCAGAAAGATTAATTTTCATAGGGTATCCTTTTATTTGTTACCTCATAGTTAGTATTGGGGGCTAAACGAATTAACACAAGAGAAAAAAATGAAAATTACGCAATTATTTATTACCCCACCTGATTTAGATCATTCATTTAGCATTAAGTATGCAAAAAGCCGCTTTGTAGCGACCTTTAGAGGTGTTGATAATTTAATCAACCAACAAATTAATCGGTGTATGAACAACAATAATCTGCAAAATCACTTACTTTTACATGAAAGCTCACATTAGCATCAACATTAAATGACTCGCCCGCATTAAATTTTTTCCACTCGCTTTCACCAGGTAGTAATACATCCCACTGCCCTGCTAACAACTCCATGCACTCTTTTTGGTTAGTATTAAACTCAAATTCACCGGGTTGCATAAAACCCAAGGTTTTAGCCTCACCGTTACCTAAAAGCACAGTACGGCTTGATACTTTGCCATCAAAGTACACATTGGCTTTTTTAACCACACTAACGTTATCGAACTTTGGCATGTTAACTCCTGTTGTTAATTTATAATTTTGTTACCCCCACAGTGCCTGATACATATAAACCTTGCAAGTTAAGTGCTGTGAAAATTACTCATTTCGCTTCGGGCTTCGGGCTTCGGGCATATATGGTAGGTCGTGTTTTAGCGCGTCAAGTGTTTTACGTTTAGATAAATGATTAAACATAGATAGAGAAAGCAAGGCACTGTCTTGATTTGAAAAAGATTTTCGACACTTTTGTGTGATACTTTAATTTGTAATATTTAACAGGTCTACTTTTTTAAGGATTGAAGCATAATGGTAATAAATAATAAAAAAACTCAATGTTTTTTAAGACATTAATATACCTAAGTTTTTTAACTATTTTTCTTCCAATACTTTTAGCAATTTCCCAAATTATTTTCACTTACCCTCAATTATCATTTTCTCATTCAAAGCCAGAAAATTGGTCAAATATCACAAATACTTTCTCACTAGCTATAGAGCTTTTTAAAGTATTAATTTCAGTAACAGGTGTTTTTGGTTTGTGGTATAAAATCACTCAAACGGAGAGGCAAATAAAACAAGTTGAAAGTAAAGACAATTTTTCAATTTTCATTCAGCATAGAGAATACATTATTGATACATTGAAAGAACAATTAATTACAATTGAAAGTCAAAATAATTACTCAAGCCACCCATCAATACTTTACATAGCTTTATTTCCTGAAAACACCCCAAAGAAAGTAATAAATTTTGACGTTACCTCCAAAGTACCAACTATTGAATTTCCAAACTTTTTATTTGCGATTAATTCCATTAATCATTCCATTGAGATAAAGAAAGAGGAAATAACTGAACGATATGTAGAGGGAATGATTAATGAAATCCAAAAAGACTTCGAGCCTTTTGGGTTTAGGTTCATAATAAGAAGCTATAACAAAAGTGAGCTAGCTAGCGTAATAAAAACAGCTTCAGATTTACTAAGGGTAATTAATTATTTTGCTCCCATGAACTCTCGTGAGCTAGAAGCAGCTATCTGCTATTTCAATCAAATATTGCTAAATGAGCTAATTGTTCCTTATAAAGAAGAGGTGTATTAATTCATTATTTTATAAAATAACCATAAAGATTTTGATAAAAACAACGCGCGAAACAAGTTTCACGCATAACAAGACATTAGAAAAAATAAAACAAAACACTATAAAAATCGCAGCTGAAGTACCCTCTTACGATTTTACTTAGCACGGCTCCTCAGCGCCAAAACTGAAAGCTAATGGCTGACAGCTCTACCAGCCAAACAAAAAAGCCCGCCCTATTTTACGCAGCGCGGGCTTTTAAATGTTAAAGCAGTCGCTTAAAACAATGCGTTTGCTTTGTTAACTACATTTTCTACCGTAAAGCCGAAGAACTCAAACAGCTCGTTTGCCGGTGCCGACTCACCAAAGGTGGTCATGCCAACTACGGCGCCATTTAGGCCTACATACTTGTACCAGTAATCAGCAATACCCGCTTCAATCGCTACGCGACGTGAAACGCTTGCTGGTAATACACTTTCTTTGTACTCAGGCGATTGGTCTTCAAACGCATCAGTACATGGCATAGATACAACACGTACCTTTTTACCCTGCGCACGTAGCTCTTTCGCAGAGTCTTGCGCTAGCTGTACTTCAGAACCCGTTGCAATCAAAATAAGCTCTGGATTGCCGTCACAACTTAAGATGTAACCACCCTTTTTAACGTCGCTTAATTGCTGGGCATCACGAGCTTGCTGCTCTAAGCCTTGGCGAGTAAAGATTAATGATGTAGGACCGTCTTTACGTTCAATAGCTTGTTGCCATGCAATTGCTGACTCAACTTGGTCACATGGGCGCCAGTTGTATAGGTTAGGCGTTAAACGCATGCTCGCAATTTGCTCAACTGGTTGGTGAGTTGGACCATCTTCACCTAAACCAATTGAATCGTGCGTGTATACAAAAATGCTTGGTTGCTTCATTAATGCAGCCATACGTACCGCGTTGCGTGCGTATTCCATAAACATTAAGAACGTTGCACCGTAAGGAATAAAGCCTTTATGCAGTGCAATACCGTTCATAATGGCCGACATACCAAACTCACGTACACCGTAGTAAATGTAGTTACCACTTGCATCATCAGCAGTTAAGCCTTTAGAGCCATCCCAAATTGTTAAGTTTGAACCCGCTAAATCGGCAGAACCACCCATAAATTCAGGTAGTAACGGGCCAAACGCATTTAATGCATTTTGCGACGCTTTACGTGATGCTGGGTTTGCTGGGTTTGCTTGCAGCTCTTCAATGTAGGCTTGTGATTTTTCAGCCCAGTCAGCTGGTAATTCTGAATGTGTACGGCGTTTGTATTCTGCTGCTAGCTCTGGGTATGCTTTTTCATATGCGGCAAATTTTTCGTCCCAGCTTGCTTCAAGCTGTTGGCCTTTTTCTTTGTTATCCCACTGTGCATAAATATCTTCAGGGATTTCAAATGCATCGCCCGTCCAACCTAAAAACTCGCGAGACGCTTTAATTTCGTCATCACCTAGTGGTGCACCGTGACAATCGTGGCTACCTGATTTATTAGGTGAGCCGTAACCAATAATAGTTTTACAACAAATTAGTGTTGGCTTATCAGTCACGCTTTTAGCTTTTGCAATTGCTGCACTTACTGCATCGCTGTCGTGGCCATCAACGTCACTAATTACATGCCAGCCGTATGCTTTAAAACGTGCTGGGGTATCATCACTAAACCAACCTTCAACTTCACCGTCGATTGAAATGCCGTTGTCATCCCAAAATGCCACTAACTTGCCTAGGCCTAATGTACCGGCTAGTGAGCATGCTTCATGAGAAATGCCTTCCATTAAACAGCCATCACCCATAAACGCATACGTGTGGTGATCAACAATGTCGTGGCCTTCACGGTTAAACTGCGCTGCTAATGCCTTTTCAGCAATCGCCATACCTACCGCATTTGTGATCCCTTGACCTAATGGGCCCGTAGTGGTCTCAATTCCTGGCGCGTATCCATATTCTGGATGGCCTGGTGTTTTGGAATGCATTTGGCGGAAGTTTTTAATTTCGTCCAGTGGCAAGTCATAACCACTTAAATGCAGTAGAGAATAAATTAGCATTGAACCGTGACCATTTGAGAGTATAAATCGATCTCGGTCAGCCCACTCTGGATTTGTTGGGTTATGTTTTAGATAATCGCGCCATAATACTTCTGCGATATCAGCCATGCCCATAGGGGCTCCAGGGTGACCAGATTTGGCCTTTTGTACTGCGTCCATTGACAAGACGCGAATAGCATTTGCAAGTTCTTTGCGAGATGGCATGAATTCTCCTACCTTTATATGTATTTGCGCGGGTATTTATTTATCCCCATTCTTACTTATTGTGGGGGCTGTGTGCAATTAAAAACCCATAAAAATAGGGCATTATGAATATTTTTTAAGAACCATTTACTATTAGATATTTTATTTAGACGTCTAGGCGTAAAAAAACTATGCAAGTTCATTTGTTTTAGATAAAATACGCGCCTTAATTTTTTAGCGCTAATACCGACGTTTGTGAAGCGCAATATTTGTGAGCATAATTACAATGGCAAAACATTTATTTACTTCTGAATCTGTTTCTGAAGGTCATCCGGATAAAATCGCCGATCAAATTTCTGATGCGGTACTTGATGCTATCCTAGAGCAAGACTCTCATGCCCGTGTAGCGTGTGAAACTTACGTTAAAACCGGTATGGTTATGGTTGGTGGTGAAATCACGACTAGCGCATGGGTTGATATCGAAGAAATTACACGTAAAACAGTACGTGAAATTGGTTATACACATTCAGACATGGGCTTTGATGCCGATTCGTGTGCAATTTTAAACACGATTGGTAAACAGTCTCCAGACATTAACCAAGGTGTTGACCGTACAAGCCCTGAAGAGCAAGGCGCTGGCGACCAAGGCCTAATGTTTGGTTACGCATGTAACGAAACTGAAGTATTAATGCCTGCTCCAATTACTTATTCTCACCGTTTAGTGCAGCGTCAAGCTGAGGTTCGTAAAAGCGGCGAGCTTAACTGGTTGCGTCCAGATGCAAAATCACAAGTTACATTTGCATACGAAAATGGTAAGCCAGTAGGTATTGATGCCGTTGTACTTTCTACTCAGCACAGCGAAGATGTATCGCAAAATGACTTAGTAGAAGCGGTAATGGAAACAATTATTAAACCAGTACTTCCTGCTGAGCTTATTACTAGCGCAACTAAATTTTTCATTAACCCAACAGGTCGTTTTGTTATTGGTGGCCCAATGGGTGACTGTGGTTTAACTGGTCGTAAAATCATTGTAGATACCTACGGTGGCATGGCTCGTCACGGTGGTGGTGCTTTCTCTGGTAAAGACCCATCAAAAGTTGACCGCTCAGCGGCTTATGCTGCACGTTACGTTGCTAAAAACATTGTTGCTGCAGGCCTTGCTGATAAGTGTGAACTTCAGGTTTCTTACGCTATCGGCGTTGCAGAGCCTACTTCTATCAGTGTTGAAACATTTGGCACAGGTAAATTAGAAGAAGCGCGTTTAATCGAACTTATTCGTGAACACTTTGACTTACGCCCTTACGGCCTAATTCAAATGCTTGATCTTGAGCGCCCTATTTATCTACCAACAGCGGCTTACGGCCACTTTGGCCGTGATGAATTCCCATGGGAACGCACAGATAAAGCAGACGCACTTCGCGCAGCAGCTGGCCTGTAAGCCACCTAGCTAATATTAAAACGGCCCTTTTTAGGGCCGTTTTGCTATGTGTATTAAGTTAGTCATAAAACAGTCTCGAACTGTTTAACATTTTAGGTATATACTCTGCTTATACAATAAAGCGTGTTAGGGATAAAAATGGCCGACAATTTTCGTGTTATATTTGTAGGACTTGCAGAAGGCGCAGACAGCCAAGCAGTGACCAATGCACTGACAGAAAAACTAAAAACCTCACCGGAAAAGGTGGCGGCATTTTTTAATGGCAAGCCGCTGTTTGCTCCTAGCAACAAAGAGAAAGCCCTTAAGCAAGCTAAGTTACTTTCAACGCTGGGGATCAAAAGCAAACTTCAGCAAACAGCCCCTACACAAGCTACTTCTCAAAAAGCGCACGACAGCCAGCGAGATCAGCGCTTATTTGATGCCCTAGATTACATTACTAGTAGCTTAATTCGTCTTGAAGAAAAACTAGAAGATATTGAACAACGTCTCCCTGAGGTTGAATTATCATTACCTGATGAAAATGACGAACCATGGCAAGATGACGATTTAATGCTAGGTGAGCCACTCTCTACTACGCCCAAAAAACGCAGTAACCTTGTTTTATATTCGCTGATTTCTACAGCCGTAATATTACTTATTGTGCTTGCTGTGTACTTATTATTTCCTAATTTATTCTCTTTTTGATCATGGTTTAGTTATTTAATGAGTAATAATCGCGCACAAATAAGACTCGATATTCGTAAAGCACGGAATAATCTATCAAAAAACCAGCAAGAAATAGCGGCCCACTCGCTTAAAGTGAATTTTATTCAATATTTAAAAAGCATGAACTCGGCCAAAAAAAATCATGTCGCGCTTTATTTAAGCAATGATGGCGAATTAGATACCTCATTGTTAATTAATGAATTATGGAGCATTGAACAGCATGTTTACTTACCTGTAATTCACCCTTTCAACGGGGCTAATTTACTATTTCAACGATATGAAAAAAACTCACCCATGAGGGCAAACCGCTATGGTATCTTGGAGCCTAAGCTGAACTGCTCTCAAATATGCCCATTGCCAGCGCTTGATTATCTACTTATGCCACTTGTTGCATTTGATAAATTTGGTAATCGCCTTGGAATGGGGGGTGGGTTTTACGATAGAACCTTGGCACGTTTACACGAAGAAAACTGGCAGCAACCACAACTTATTGGCCTAGCACACGAATGCCAACAAGTGGATAAGCTCCTAATTGAATCGTGGGATGTGCCTCTTAAAACTATTATTACACCCAATAAAACCTACTGTTGGTAACAATTAATCTTGTAAACTAACAGTCTATTTTTGACATAAATGAGCACATAGCAATGACACAAGATGAATTAAAAAAAGCAGCTGCATGGGCTGCACTGGAGTTTGTAAAAGAAAACACCATAGTGGGTGTTGGTACAGGCTCAACCGTTAATCATTTTATTGATGCTTTAGGCACTGTAAAAGACACCATTGTTGGTGCAGTATCTAGTTCAGAAGCGTCTACAGCACGTTTAAAAGAACTTGGTATAGAAGTATTTGAGCTAAATGATGTTGATGCTCTGGATGTATACGTTGATGGCGCAGATGAAATTAACGCTCTAAACGAAATGATTAAAGGCGGTGGTGCAGCGCTCACCCGTGAAAAAATAGTAGCGGCAGTGGCTAAACAGTTTGTGTGTATTGTTGATGACACCAAACTAGTCGATACCTTAGGGGATTTCCCGCTGCCGGTTGAAGTTATTCCGATGGCGCGCAGCTATGTTGCCCGCGAATTATTAAAACTTGGCGGTGATCCTGTGTATCGCCAAGGTGTTGTAACCGATAACGGCAACGTTATTTTAGATGTACATAATTTAAAAATTACCCATGCTAAACAGCTTGAAACACAAATAAATCAAATTGTTGGCGTAGTCACCAACGGCCTATTTGCAGAGCGCGGTGCTGATAAAGTGATTATTGGCACAAAAAATGGGCCACAAATTAAATAGGATATGGTTATGAGTAAGGTATCGTTAGCAAAAGACAAAATTAAAATTCTCTTGCTTGAAGGTGTTCATCAAAGCGCTGTTGAAACGCTAAAACGTAACGGTTATAGCAATATCGACTACGTTAAAACATCGCTACCTGAGGACGAGCTTATAGAGCGCATTAAAGATGTGCACTTTGTCGGGCTGCGTTCTCGTACTCATATTAATGAATCGGTATTAAATGCAGCTGAAAAACTGGTTGCTATCGGTTGTTTTTGTATTGGTACCAACCAAGTAGATTTAAACGCAGCACGTGAGCGCGGTATTGCAGTATTTAATGCCCCGTTTTCAAATACTCGCTCTGTAGCTGAGCTTGTACTTGGTGAAATATTGCTGTTATTACGTGGTATTCCACAGCGTAATGCCGCTGCCCATCGTGGCGGCTGGTTAAAAACAGCTAATGGCTCGTTTGAAGCACGCGGCAAAACCTTAGGTATTATTGGTTACGGCCACATTGGTACTCAGCTGGGTATTATGGCTGAAAATATTGGTATGAACGTGGAGTATTACGACATTGAAGACAAACTATCTTTAGGTAATGCTACACAAGTACATAACTTAACGCAGCTGTTGCAACGCGCTGATATTATTAGCTTACATGTTCCAGAGACACCGCAAACTAAAAACTTGATTGGAACAGCAGAGCTTGCCGTGATGAAGCAAGGCGCTATTTTAATTAACGCTTCACGTGGTACTGTCGTTGATATTGACGCCCTAGCAGAAGCGCTAACAGAGAAAAAACTCAGCGGCGCAGCAATTGACGTATTCCCAGTTGAACCTAAATCTAACGATGAAGAATTTATCTCGCCACTGCGTGAATTCGACAACGTTATTTTAACGCCGCATATAGGTGGTTCTACTCAAGAAGCACAAGAGAACATTGGTATTGAAGTAGCGGGTAAACTCGCTAAGTACTCAGATAACGGCTCAACTATTACTGCAGTTAACTTCCCTGAAGTATCATTGCCAGAGCTTGCTAATCGCAGCCGCCTGTTACACGTGCATCACAACCGCCCTGGCGTGCTAACGCAAATTAACCAAGCGTTTGCTCAGCACGGTATTAACATTGCCGCACAGTACTTACAAACCGATGAAGCAATTGGTTACGTGGTTATTGATGTAGACACAGATCACTCAGAAGTCGCACTTAAAGAGCTCAGTGCGGTTGAAGGTACAATTAGAGCGCGTATTCTTCACTAACTGTCAGCTAAAATAATAAAAGCCGTACTTGAATAATCAAGTACGGCTTTTTTGTTTTAAATTGAATCCTGACGGCTTATAACTTACCGCTGTTATTTGCCTTTAACTTCTAAATTTATAAACTTAACCAGCTCTTCGGGTTGTCCTGCTAACATCATTAGTTGCTGATTCACTTCCATCATAGTTTTACCTTCAGGCAATTTTGCTGACACACTAAACGAATTTAGTCCTTTAGCAAAATCAGTTAATGCCTTGGCTATTTCTTCGGTCACAGGTGCTTGTTGAAGCTGTTGTTCAAGCATTGTTTGCATTTGCTCTAACGTCATACCTTGCTTTGCCAACTCGCTTTCTAATAAGCCTTTAAGATCACCTTGGTTATTAACAACTAAGCTAACATTACGTGGCTCTAGCTTACTCATTGCTTGCATAATCATTGTTTGCTGTTGTAGCTCTTGCTCATAAGCAAGCGGTGTATTACCTGCAGCTTGTTGAGCCTTACTGATTTCAAGTGAAGCATCCATAAGCGCTTTAGAGTTAGCAAGCCCCATGTCCATATCAATACTAGCAATATCATTAGCTTGCAGCTTAACAACAATATCACTGTTACCTGATTGCTCGTCGTAATCTAATGAAGAGTGTAAATCATAACTGGCTGAGGCAAGTTGTGTATTTGTATCTGCAGGCAGTGTATCGACAAAGCTTTTATCAAATTGAAAGTTTTTTAACGTAAAAGCAGTATGTGGCGATATTTTATCGGTTTCGTAGCCTGTCACTTCAACATGCTCAACCGTGGCAACTTTATCGCCCTCAGGACTAGTCACTTCAATATTACTAATGGCAACACTGTTTGAAATAACACTCGCCGATAGCTCTGCGTAGTTAAAACTAGCACCGGTTTGTTCGCTGACCAAGGCCAACTGTTTATCAACCTCAGCACGTACCTCTTGTGTTGCAACATAGTTTGCATAGCTCACGCCACCCACACCTGCAGCAATAATCGCGGCTGCAATCACTAATTTTTTCATGTCATTTCCTTATTAAACTCTTTATATAAGTGGCTTTAAGCAAGACTAACATTGAGAACATGCATCGTTAAGCACTTTTTGTTTGCTAGTTAATTAAACTCAGTAGCTCGTGCACTGTTTTAACTGGCGTTATTTTAGCACCCAGCCCTTCCATCGATTTATGGTAGTTACGAAATGGGATAAATATTTCAGTAAACCCATGTTGCGCCGCTTCTTTAACACGGGGTACACCACTGTCGATTGGACGCACATCACCGTTTAAACTTAGCTCCCCCATAATACAGGTGGTTCGAGGTACAACAAACTCGTTCAAACTACTTAAAAGTGCAGTAACAAGCGCTAAATCAATACAGGTTTCTGATTCATCAATTTTTAGACCACCCACAATATTAAAAAACGTATCGTGAAATATTTTAGTTTTAGTGTGTTTACGTAAAATACCAGTGAGCATTTTAATCCGGTTCATATTTAAACCAACACATACTCGCTGTGGAAATTCTGCTTCTGTTTCAGTGGTTAAACATTGAATTTCGAGTAGTAAATTACGATTACCTTTACGAATACAGGTAATCGTCGACCCCGGTGATTCAGTGGTTGAGCCCGATAAGAAAATTTCACTGGGGTTATCCACACTGAGCATACCGCGTTCACACATTTTAAAAATGCCGACAGTATCTATATCACCAAAGCGATTTTTATTAGCGCGCAGGGTGCGCACTTGACCATCGTTGGTATCAATATGTAACAGTGCATCAACAATATGCACTAATGTTTGCGGGCCAGCTATTTCATTATTTTTATTTACGTGAGCAATAATGAACATAGTGACATCGTTTTGCTTACAATATTGGGTTAGCGCTTGAGCGGCACTTTTTACTTGCGAGGGTGAGCCAGGGCTACCATTAGCGGTGTCGGTGACCACGGCTTGAATAGAGTCGATAACGGCAAACTTAATTTTGTTTTTATCCAGCTCTTCAATAATGGTTTCAACACTGGTTTCAGAAAGTAAATAGAGCTCATCTTCGTTATAGTTAAGTTTTAAACGGTTTACTCGGTTTTTAAACTGCGACAAAGACTCCTCAGCAGTACAATAAAGCGATGGCATGCGCTGAGACATTCTTGCCACTAAATCCGATAGTAGCGTGGTTTTACCCGCCCCCGGATCGCCAGAAATAATATTAACCGAGCCGGTGGTTACACCGCCGCTTAGTACACGGTCAAGTTCGCCAATTTCAGTAAGCTGTTTTTCTGCCTCTGAGGTTGCTACTTCATTAATTTTTTTAGAGCCACCGCCAATACCACCGGCGTAGCCACCGACACTTGCACGAGCTGCTACTTTTTTGCTTTGCCCTGCAGAAGGTTTAAACTCTGCTAATGTGTTCCACGCACCGCAGCGACACTGACCTTGCCAGCGTTGATAGTTCATGCCACATTCTGTACAAACAAACTCTACTTTTGCCGCTTTAGCCATTTAAAACCTTACCTACTATTCTTTATTTTGAAATATTGACTGTTAAGCGCTTATTTTGCCATTGCTGGCTTTACCTTAGCAACAACGCCTTGTGGAATAGCGCATTTAGTATCACACTTACACTATACTGATGTAGTTTCATTTAACCTGCTTTAGGGCATGCTTCTTGCTTTAAAAAGCTAATAAAAACATGCCAATTAATTGGCTCATAACGAATAACAATAAACACAAAGTATAGTTACGCATAATATCGTGGTCGCATTTAACTACTTTTCGATATTAGATTTATTTAATTCTCTAATAAATAATTGCAACAGTATACCTACTTTTTAAATTAGACGGTGATGATTTATAAATGGCTGATGACGTATTGCTTAAGCATGAAGCGCTTGTAAATGAATTAAAACAGTATTTGGGAAATGCTAAGTTTGATCTCATTTTCAAGTCAAAAACTGCCGAGTTAACTAAACCCGAGCAGTTTTTAATAAAAATGGAAATGTCGCGTTTATCTCAGCCGATAGACCGCTTTATTGATCTTCGTGGTTTAGTTACTGGCCAAGTAAAACCATATGAATACAAGGGCAAGCAACACTTTATGGATGACACCGCTATTGAAGTATTCGAAGCGGCCATAAAACAACATAAAGATTACACCCTTGCAGTATACGAAGCGGTAATGAATACCGAAAATAATTATCGCGTATTACAGCAAAAATCAACGACCACCCCAGCTAAAATAATTGAACCATTACCCGAACTACCCACCGATGTAATTAAGTTTGCGGCTTATGAAAGTCGTAGCGAAGAGCGAATGAATTACTCAATTAAAATTACTATTGAGTACGATGAGCAAACAAAAATTGAAGCAAGTACTTCTGATATTTCACTCAGTGGCTGTAAAATTAAGTTGGCATCCCGCTATAACTTAAAAAAAGGTCAGCTTATTGTTATGCACTTAGTTGGCCTTGAACAAGATTTTGAGCTTGGGTTAAAAAATGGGATTGAATACGAAGTGGTTGCGATAGAAAACACCTCGGATGAATTTAATCATATTCGCTTAAAACGCACATTTAAAGAAAACAACACCGCGTTTGACCATTTTTTAGAAAGCTTTATTCACGGCAATAAACGCCGTTATAAAGTGAATTTAGATAACACCCTGGATGCGGTTATTTCTAAAGGATATGAACAATATTATATTCCTAGGGTTAATTCTTTATATGTTTTTATTAGCCAGCAAAACGGCGTTTATTATCCTAGCCTGAGCTTAACCACTGAGAACAGTTTATTTATTCAGCGTTACTTTACTGATGAACGCAAAAAATCATGTCTTTACAATGTGTTAAATCATAAGCGTATTCGTACCTTGGCGCTAAAACCTGTGGCAGTAAAAGAGGAATATTTATATACCTTTACCCATGTCTCTGCAGGAAAAATTTACTACTATTCAGCCACTCGTTCAGAGCTTGAGCAACATGCACAATTAAAAGCGTTATTTTTTGGTTTTGGTAGCCGAAGAGACAGTTGGCGTTGCTTTAAATTACAACTAATGCCGAGTCATACTGAAGATGCTTATATTCCTTTATCTTTACCTAACTCTTTAGGTAAAGATATTGAGAAACTTAATAAACCGCCTTCACCACGTGTTGAAGGGGCGATAAAAGACGTAAAATATTTAATACTACTTACCCAAGTTGGTAATGAGCATGAGCAACAGCATTATCAACAGTATGAATTTGATAAAGCCTTGGCCAATAAATTGAAATTGTTTGGCCACAGTAAGCATGCATCACCGCCGGAGCTAAATACCGTGCCGTTAGAGTACGTGAACCTTCGTTCTAATAAGCGTTACCTTTATAAAACCAGCGTCGTTATTAATACCCGTGACTCAGTACTGCATGGCCATACTCGGGACTTTTCAGTCTTTGGTTTACAGCTAGAGTGCAATCAAGAAGTGGACTTTAAAAAAGGCGATATCGTTTCGTTATCATTTCCTGATTTGCAAAAAATTACCAAAAGTTATTCATTAAGTCTTATTCAATATGAAGTAATGGCGGTGAGTAAATCGTTAACTACGATTAATTTAAAAGCACATGTAGAGAAAAAATTGCCTCATACTGGGGTCGATTTTTTTACCCTTTTAATCAATAGTAATAAACAGAAATTAAAAGTTGCTGAAGAGTCACCTAAAGTACCAGGCCTTTCTACAGCACTTAGAAATATGGTAACAAAAACGCTTTGCCAGTTTCCGATTTATTTACATAAATCAATGGCGCATTTTGAAATTGGCGCCATGGGATTTGGTTTATATCCAAGCCCTCTGCATGTTATTTTACAAAATTTTTCACTGCTAAATACTAAAACAGACTTATCAAATATTATTACTAAAGCGCACATTGCTGATGTGATCACCCCGAATATTAAAGAGCGCTCTCGCCAAGACTCGCCATTAGAATTTAGTTTGGTGATTAACTTCGATCCTAAAAAAGAAAATATAGCTGATGCAATTACCAGTCAGTGTATTTTAGGCACCGACTGCAGCGAGTTTAAACAGCAAGTAAGTAAAGGGCTGAAGTCTGAGCTGGTTTTTATAATGCGTTTATATATTTCACGTACTGGTCGACTCGATACTGACTACTTAGCAAATGAGCTAAAATACGTTAGCCAATACGCAATTCACAAGGCTAAAGACTTAGAGGATGCCTTGTGGTCAGTATCGGGAGTTGGCGATATTATTGATGTAAGTGACGAAGCCCTTGTGCATTTATCGCTCAACCAACAACAGGTTGAGCAAATGTCTAGGCGAAAACTAATTTGGTTAAACCGTTTACGTTAACCCTGTGATGGATTTAGCGGAACTGCCAACATATACAGCAATTGTAATAACGAGCCTTGGCAAATAGCCGCTTGGGCTTGTTCAACTACTTTAGGTTTGCCATGCACAGCAACGCCTAATCCTGCTTGTGCCATCATTTTTAAATCATTTGCGCCATCACCAATGGCAACTGTTTGCGTTTTTTCAAGGCCTAGTTTTTGTTGGAGCGATTCTAAAATAACCGCTTTTTGCTCAGCATCAACAATGCCTCCTAACACCTTACCTGTTAGTTTATCGTCTTTAAATTCCAGCACATTGGCATGCACTTCATCTAAATTAATTAACTCTTGTACACGCTCTGCAAACGGCACAAACCCGCCTGATGCAATGGCTAAATACCATTGGTGGTGCTTTAAAATTTGGCACAACGCTTTAATACCCGGCATTAAAGGCAGTGCACTTTTTAGATCATCAATTAAGCTTTTTTCAATCCCTTTTAGCTTGGCAACGCGTTGGTTTAAACTCTCACTAAAATCAAGCTTACCTGCCATTGCCTGCGCGGTCACACTGGCAACCTCGTCATATACATTGGCTAAACGCGCAATTTCATCAATGCACTCAATAGTAATGGCTGTTGAATCCATATCCATTACCAATAATCCTGGTTTTTTTAAATTAGGGGGATTGGTTACTTGCACTAACTGACACATCAAGGTATTTGCAAAAGTTTGAAGTTCAAGTGGGTTTATTGCCTGCTCTGTATTTTCTATATAAAAACATAATGCCGGAGATAACCCTAAATCTGGCTGGTATTGGCACATTGCTGTCACGTTTTGCTGGTGAATGGCAAAAAATTCAATCATGCTATTAATATGCGCCATACTAAAATCGCCTGCAAATGCGATACTAAAAAGCCCTCGTTCTCTGCTTGGAATTGTATTTAAAGGTGCAAATACGCCCTTTTGATAGCTGAACCATTTATTTAGGGTAAGTTGTGATAATGGTTGCTCAGCGCTGTGCTGTGCCATGTTCGCGTTCGACATGGGATCTCCGTTTATATTTCCTGACATTTAGCGCATTGATGATAGGGATATAAGATACAAAATTCGCCATCAGGGTGGATTTAAGGTTATAGTGTAGTTGTAACATCAAATCAAAATGCTGTCAGCAGCATATACGGTGACTATGAAAAATAACCATCTTAAAAATCCACTTACAGCCTCGCAAAAAAAGCGTTTAGTCCGTTTGCTATTGGCCGCTGGCTGCTTTGTATTATTAAGCTGGGTGGGTATAAATAGTAGCTTTCAAAGTCATCAACTGCTTTACGATAATGCCAATAGCGCAGCTAAATCTCTCACTCAGTTTATGGCACTGAATGCTAAAAATCCGCTGATAGAAAAAAACAAGCAGCAACTGACCACCTTATGCAACAATATCAGTAAAGATGAATTTGTACTCTCGGCCACTATTTATGACAAACAAGGTGTGGTACTTGCTAGCAGCGATAATTGGCAATCGCATCATGTGTATGGCTTATTACCTGACTCATCGCCGGGTATTAGTAAGTTAAAAACGCCTTTTGTTGAGCAAGTTATTTCAGACGACAACCGCCCTATTGGCTTTGTATCTATTACCTATTTAACCCGTGCTGCGGTATCGGCTAGCCATAATCATTTTCATGATTTAGGTCGCCAAGTGCTACTTATGTTAGTAATTGCCTGTATTTTTACTTGGCAATTAGGCCGAGGATTAAAGCGCTGGCAAGTAAATCGTTATATACAAAAAACGTCTGAGCATGAATCATAAAGCTGCTCAGCTAATTGAAATTTATCGCTATTTGGTTTTAAACCATAAAGCGCATCAAATACGTTAGGAATATGCAGTGGGGTATTTACCTCCCCTTGATAGCCTCTTAGCGGCATTGAAGGTGAGTCAGTTTCAAGCACTAAATGCTGCGGCTCAAGCTTTGCTATAACCGCACGTGTTTTAGCTGCACGCTCGTAAGTTATAACCCCACCGACTCCAAGTTTAAAACCCTGCTTTATATAATAGTACGCTTGTTGAATTGAGCCTGAAAAAGCATGGATCACACCGCCGTTTTTTGGCCTACAACGCTTAAACGACTGCGCAATTAAATCATGGCTTTGCCTGTGATGAACAATTAGCGGTAAATCAAGCTCATTAGCAAGCGCTATTTGCTGCTCAAACAGAAAGGTTTGTTTTTCAAGATTTTCGATACTGCGATCTAGCCCGCACTCACCAATAGCCACCAGCTGTGTTTTATTTACCTTAGCAAAATTAAATAATGACTCTAAATGTGATTGTTGGTGTTGCTCTAAAAAATAAGGATGCAGCCCTGCAGCTATTCTAATTTGTGGGTAGGTTGCTTTAAACTCGAGTAGTTTTTGAGATTGCGCCAAGCTAATACCTGGCACAATAAATTGGCTAACGCCCTTTGCTACACAGGCATTAATAAGTGATTCGCGGTTTGCATCAAACTCACTAAAATCAAGATGGCAATGCGAGTCTATAAACTTCAAAAAACTAGCCCACTACGGGTTTAAGCGCGTTATTTGCCAGCTATTATCGGCCTGACGCTGATACATAAAGCGATCATGTAGACGATGAGCTCCGCCTTGCCAAAACTCGATTTTTTGCGGCACAACACAATATCCGCCCCAAAAATCAGGGAGTGGTATTTCACCTTTGGCAAACTTGTTTTTCATATTGGCAAAGGTTTCCATTAACACTTTGCGCGACGACACCGGGCGGCTTTGTTGCGACGCCCAAGCGGCTAATTGACTTTCTTTTGGACGTGATAAAAAGTACTTAGCCACGGCTGACGTTGGAAGCGACTGCGCCTCACCATACACAATCACTTGGCGCTCCATGTGGTGCCATGGAAAGTGCAAGGAAATTTTATTATTACCTTTAAGCTCTTGTGCTTTACGTGAACCGGTATTAGTAAAAAACACAAAACCGTTATCATCTAAATGCTTTAGCAGCACAATACGCTGTGAAGGCTGACCAGTTTCATCGACCGTAGCGACCACCATTGCTGTAGGGTCGGGCAAGTTACTAGCAACAGCATGCTCTAGCCAAGTTTCAAACTGCTTAAACGGATCATCAAGCAAGTTGTCTTCACTGAGCGCATCTTGCAGGTATTCACGACGAATATCTTCGAGTTTCATAAAGTTCCCTCTAGGTTCTAGGTTCTAGGTTCTAGGTTCTAGGTTCTAGGTTCTAGGTTCTAGGTTCTAGGTTCTAGGTTCGTCAAAAGTTTATAAGCGCTCTGTAATACGTGTCACACTTTCCTAGTGCCTAAAGCCTATTTCTTCCTAGTACCTTGTTACTTTTGTATGTGACTTAGGCTAAATAGTTTTACCAACGCAGTCAAAGCGAACTACACGCAGCAGACGCTCACCTAAGTAGTTTAGTCTAAGATAAGGCGAACACTCGACTTATCCCTATGAGCATACGTAGTTGTATGTGATTAGGGTCAGTCGAGTGGACAACGCAGTATTAGATTAAAATACGACGGTGATTACATTTGCTCCATGACTTCGATACCTAGTAGATCTAAGCCTGTGCGCAGCGTATCTGCCACTAAATTACACAACACTAAACGGCTATCACGAACACTTGGCTCTACGCCCTCTTTAAGTACTGGGCAAGCTTCGTAGAATGTCATGTATAGGCTAGCTAGTTCGTATAAGTAACCACATAATACGTGCGGTGTGGCTTCATTGATCATCAGATCAAGGACTTCTTCCAACTGCAATAATTTAAGCGCGAGTGTTTTCTCTTGCGGCTCAATAATACTTACATCGGCTTTTAAGCTTGCAGCATCAACGCCAGACTTACGGAAAATACTGCGAACACGCGTATAAGCATATTGTAAGTAAGGGGCTGTTGCGCCTTCAAAGCTTAGCATGCTGTCCCAGTTGAAGATGTAATCGCTGGTACGATGTTTAGAAAGGTCAGCATATTTAACTGCGCCAATACCCACTTTACGTGCAATTTCACTACGGTCTTCGTCAGATAAATCTGATTCACGCTCAGCCAATTTAGCTGCTGCGCGAGTAATTGACTCTTCAAGTAAATCAGCTAATTTAACCGTGCCGCCTGTACGGGTTTTAAATGGTTTACCATCAGCGCTCATCATGGTGCCAAATGGGCAAAACTCGTAACTAGTTTCATCACGTAATAAACCGGCTTTACGTGCAGTTAGCTCCACTTGATTAAAGTGCAGACTTTGGCGCGCATCAACAAAGATTAAAATACGCTCAGCGCCTAGTTTGTTTGAACGGTAATCACACGCCGCTAAATCAGTAGTTGCATATAAGAAGCCGCCACCTGATTTTTGTACGATAAACGCTGAAGGCTCACCGTCTTTATTTGCCAGCTCATCTAAAAATACCACTTGTGCGCCTTGCGACTCTACTGCAATATTTTTATCTTTTAATAAGCTAATAATATCGTTAAGTTCACTGTTATATGCACTTTCAGCCATAATGTCGGCAGGCGTAAGGGTTACGTTTAAACGCTTGTATACTTCTTCAGAGTGCTTCACTGAAGTGGCAATAAATAGTTTCCACAGTTTTTCACAGTGAGCGTCGCCACCTTGCAGTTTAACTACGTAGTTACGCGCTTTATCAGCAAAGCCTTCTTCGTCATCAAAACGCTTTTTCGCATCGCGGTAAAAAGTTTCTAAATCAGCAAGCGCAACAGTGTCTAAATCAACACCTTGGTTAATTTGATCTTCTAAATGAGCAATCAACATGCCAAATTGTGTGCCCCAATCACCCATGTGATTTTGACGTACAACGGTATCGCCTCTAAATTCAAGCGCACGTACTACGGCATCACCAATAATAGTTGAGCGTAAGTGACCTACGTGCATTTCTTTTGCAAGGTTAGGCGATGAGTAATCAACCACTACTTTTTGTGGTTTGGCGTGCTCATTTACGGCAAGTTTTGCGTGGTTATTAGCAGCTTGTACGCTTTGAGCTAAAAACTCCGGCTTTAAGTGAATATTAATAAAACCAGGGCCAGCAATTTCCGTTTTTTCGGCAATGTCGCTTACATCTAACTGATCAATAATTTTTTGCGCCAATTCACGCGGGTTACTTTTCATTTTTTTAGCTGCGCCCATCGCGCCATTAATTTGGTAATCACCAAACTGTGGGCGAGTGCTTTGGGTAACCGCTGGGTTAGTATCTTCTGGTAGGCCTGCGGCGGTCATAGCGGCAATGGCTTTTTCTACTAAAATAGTACGAATATTCATAATATTATTTACCTTTATAAGCCCGCCAAAGCAGGCTTTGTGTTAATTCTAGAGGCTAAGTGCTAGTTTTCACGTGTGTGATTAAATGTCACTTCAGGGTAACGCTCTGTCGACAAGTTAAGATTTACACGACTCGGCGCGATGTAAGTTAAATTATCGCCACCATCAAGTGCTAAGTTGCTTTCGCACTTACGTTTAAACTCTTCAAACTTTTTAACATCATCACAGCTAACCCAGCGGGCTGTATTTACATTAACGCTTTCGTAAATTGCATCAACGTTATATTCAGCTTTTAAACGCGCTACAACCACGTCAAACTGCAACACACCTACCGCACCTACAATTAAGTCATTATTAATTAATGGTCTGAATACTTGTACTGCGCCCTCTTCTGAAAGCTGTACCAATCCTTTTAATAACTGTTTTTGTTTTAATGGATCGCGCAGACGAATACGGCGGAACAATTCAGGGGCAAAGTTTGGAATACCGCTAAACTTAATTTTTTCGCCTTGGGTAAAGGTATCACCAATTTGAATCGTACCGTGGTTATGTAAACCAATAATATCACCAGCGTAAGCATCAGCTGCACGCTCACGATCGCCCGCCATAAAGGTTACCGCATCAGAAATACTCACTTGTTTTCCTATACGCACATGATTCATTTTCATGCCTTGGCTGTATTTACCCGATACAATACGCATAAAGGCAATACGGTCACGGTGTTTTGGATCCATGTTGGCCTGAATTTTAAATACAAACCCAGTGAAGTTTTCTTCTGTGGCTACAACTTGGCGGTCTTCTGTTTCACGAGGTAAAGGCGTTGGTGCCCACTCAGTCAGTCCATCTAGAACATGATCTACACCAAAGTTACCAAGTGCAGTACCAAAGTATACAGGCGATAACTCACCCGCTAAGAACAGATCTAAATCAAACTCGTGTGATGCACCAATAACCAGCTCTAACTCGTCACGTAACTGGGCTGCAAGTTCATCACCAATCGCTTGGTCAAGCTCTGGGTTATCAAGTCCTTTAATGCTACGCACTTCTTGAATAGTATGACCTTGGCCTGTTTTGTATAAAATAGTTTCTTCGTTATGGATATGGTAAACACCTTTAAATTCTTTACCACAGCCAATTGGCCACGTAATAGGTGCACAAGCAATATTTAGCTCTGTTTCTACTTCGTCGAGTAGTTCCATTGGGTCGCGAATATCACGGTCACATTTATTCATAAAGGTAACAATCGGCGTGGTGCGCAGGCGTGTTACTTCCATTAACTTACGGGTACGTTCTTCTACACCTTTGGCGGCATCTATCACCATTAAACACGAATCTACCGCGGTTAATGTACGGTAAGTATCTTCAGAGAAGTCTTCGTGTCCTGGGGTATCAAGTAAATTAACTAACGCATTGTTATATGGAAATTGCATTACTGAGGTAGTCACAGAAATACCACGCTCTTTTTCCATTTCCATCCAATCAGACTTAGCATGCTGATTAGAGCCACGCCCTTTTACTGTTCCGGCTTTTTGAATTGCTTGTCCGAATAACAATACTTTTTCTGTGATAGTGGTTTTACCCGCATCCGGATGCGAAATGATAGCAAAGGTCCTTCGCTTATTGATTTCATTAAGAAAATCTTGGTTTGCCATGTATAAATTCTTTTAGTTTGTACACGGATTTGTACACACTTTTGGAAGTACTCTCTTTTCAGTTCTTCGCTTGTCAAATCCGTCGTGTTAATCGTAATTGGCCGCTATTTTCGCTGATCTTGACTTTATAAACAATCAATGGTTATCTAATCGGTTACCATTTACTCTCAGCGCGCGCCAATGCTCAGTTGTAGCTGTTTGCAATCGTTGCTTCTTCAGCTCATGAACAACTGTGGCTAAACCACAAATTCCATCGCTACCAAAAATCGATGATAGCTTGTCGTACTACACCGATGATGGTGCAGTTGCCGTTGATCGGTATTGCAGGGTATTGCGGGTTCAAAGGTTTTAGATACTTCTGTTCACCATCAATAACCAACTGCTTAAAGATTGCTTCTTTCGAATCATCCAAACGCGCAACAACCAATGAACCTGAAGAGTAAGGTAACTGAGGATCAACAACGATCACTCCCCCCTCAGGTATGGATTTTTTCCCGCTTGGATTTTCCATACTGTCGCCTTTTACGCGAAGTGCGAAACAACCCTCATGTGCTTTCCCAGTGACTTCACGCCACTCTTCAGCATCTTCATGGGCAAATCCCTCCGCTATTTCAGTCCAATCACCGGCCTGAACCCAGTTAATGAGAGGAATTCTTCCCTTAATGTCAGGCCCAACTTCTACATTACCGACCCCCAAGCCAATCTCGCCATCACCTGTGGCGAGCCAATGAGCATTCACGCGAAGCGCCTCCGCGATCTGCATGGTGTAACGAGACCTAGCCGATTTACCAGAGCAAATCTGGCTGATCGACTGCTGTTTGATACCAATGCGACGAGCCAACTCAGACTGAGTCACCCCAGTAAGCTGCAAGGCATGGTTTAGTCGTTCGGATAAAGTTTTCATAAGCTCACATTCTACAAATAAAACTGTAGTCTTTCAACAATTTTAACTGTTGACTTATCTACAGTTTAAACTGTAACACTCAATCTTGTAACAGTTATTATTGTAACAGGAGACGGTATGGAAGTGTTCAACACGACACAAAAACATCTCCGCCGTGCCATTGACTTGGTCGGCGGGCAATCAGCATTAGCACGAGCCATCAACTCAAAACAGCAAAACGTCTGGTTTTGGTTGAATAAATCAGGGCGTGTTCCCGCTGAATTCGTTTTACCCATCGAACAAGCTACGCAAGGACTGGTAACCCGATCTCAGTTAAGACCGGACATCTACCCCGAATGCCCAAGCGAGCTGAAAGCCAGTAACCAGTAGGATTAAGGGCAAGTAATGGTCAGCATTTTACGTAAACAAAAAAGCGAGTACCTCCATGCGTGATTATGGCAAGGTCTATACCCGCTTTTGGCTAAAGCAAAACGTTTTGTCCTGGAGTGACTCAGCGAAGTTGCTAGGACTGTATTTGCTTACATGCCCACATTGTAATTTGCTTGGCTGCTTTCGATTGCCGATTGGTTACGTTGCTTCTGACTTGAACTGGGATGAGCAACAGGTTGCCAAGGCTCTAAATGAGTTAGAACAAGATCTGTTCCTGATTCGTTGCGAGGAATCTGGTTGGACTTTGATTCGAAGCCTTCTGAAGCACAACCCAATCGAAAACCCAAACCAAGGTAAGGCAGCCTTTCGGTTGCTTAAAGATGTACCTGCCAACTTCATTGGTATGGCATCGCTTTTGAAATCTCTTGCCGCTTTTCAAGCTCGGCTTCCAGAAGAATTTTCATCATTGTTTATGCCTGATGGCAACCCGGTAAGGGACTCTCAACGGTCGGATGACTCTGAGAGAAGCAATAAGCCAACAGTTAAAACTGTTAACCAGATACAGTTTGAAGACTTCTGGGATGTACAAATACGCAAAGAAAAAAAAGCGAAAGCCAAAGAAGAATGGCTACGCATGGGCCTCAATGAAGACCATGAACTCGCCTTGGTAGTGCTAACACGCTGGAAAGAGCAACGAGACAACCGATTGCAGTATCAAGATCGGACTAAGACCCCTATGCCACATCTGACTCTTATACACAAATAA
>NZ_PNCV01000081.1:0-39379 GCF_005886925.1 Pseudoalteromonas sp. S3260 | reverse complement strand
CCATGTCGGGCGTACACAAGCGCTATGGCTGCTGACACTTCATCTGCAATGCGTGGTAAAATAACCACACCTTCAGGTGCGAGCGCTGCAAACGTTAAAATTAAGGTTGTTCATCAACCAACCGGCACAATTAGTGAACTAACGACCAATGAAAGTGGTACTTTCATTGCGAATGGTTTACGTGTTGGTGGACCTTACACTGTGATCATCGACTCTGATACGTTTAACGATACCACCGTTGAAAACATCTTTTTAAACCTTGGCGAAACTTACAGATTAACATCGCAATTAGCGCCGCTAAACATTGAAAAGATTGAAGTCTCTGGTTATAAAATTGTACAACAATCAGGTGGCTCTAGTAGTACGTTTGGCGAAGATACTATCAATAATATGCCTAGCTTTAACCGCGACATTAAAGATATCGCACGTTTAAATCCGCTTGCGAGTATTAATGGTAATGGTGAGCTAACTTTTGCTGGCAGCAACCCACGTACGAATGGTTTAACCGTAGATGGTATTGGCCAAAATGATGACTTTGGTTTAAGTTACGGCGGCTACCCGACTTCACAGCCTCCAGTAGCCCTTGATGCAATTGAGCAAATATCTGTTGATGTTTCTCCATTCTCTGCTTCTAAAGGTAACTTTGGTGGTGGTACTATTAACGCGGTAACAAAATCAGGCACAAATGAGTTCAAGTTTTCTGGTTTTTACGAAACATCAACACCTGATATTGCAGGCGATGTAGACAGCATATCTCAAGTGTTTGCTGATAACCGCCCTGTTTTAGATGACGATGGCCACCGTACATATATTGTCGAACAAGTAGAGCCAAATCAAACTGAAAAACGCTACGGTTTTAATGTTGGCGGCCCACTTATAGACGATACCTTATTTTACTTTGTTAACTACAATAAATGGTCGAGCGAACTAGATTTAGACTATGGTTTTGAAGGTTCAGGCGCAACCAACGAATACGATGTGAGTGAAGAAAGCTATAACCGCTTTCTTAATATTCTAAATAACGAATACGGGTTAACCGATTCTCTTGGTGGCGACCCTAAAGACACCAATGAAACATTACTTGTAAAATTAAGCTGGAACATTGCTGATGATCATCGTTTAGATTTTACCTATCAGTGGCAAGATGACAAAGATGAAACAAACTTTGGTACTGGAGGTACATCAGTTCAGCTTGCATCAAGTCGTTACACATACGCCACTAAGTTTAATAACTTTGCAACCAAATTATACTCGGATTGGAACGAAGACTTTTCAACTGAAATCGGTATTGCATACAAAGATGTATCATCAAGAAGTTTAACAAATTCTGATATTGGTAGCGTTAAAGTTGAAGAATACTTCCGCGGACCTTCTTATAACTTTGGTATCGATGAGTTTCGACATGCCAATAGCTCAGCAACAGAAAATTTAACACTTTCTCTTGATGCCACTTATTTGATGGACGAGCATGAAATTAACTTTGGTATGCAATATGAGTCGTTAAACTTATACAACCTTTTTGCAGCTAATTCACTGGGTTCATGGGAGTTTGATAACTTTAATGGTTTTGAAAACCGTGAAGTAGGCAACTTCGCAGGTCAGTATGACTTTAGTTACAGTAATGCTTATACAAATAACCCGAACGATACTGCTTACGATGCAACTCGTAATCAATTAGCGCTTTACATTGAAGATACTTTTTATGTTGGTGATGATTTAGAAGTAACGGCAGGTGTTCGTTATGAGCGTTTATCTTCTGATGATAAACCAACACTCAATGAAAACTTTTTAAGCACCTATGGCTTTAGCAACCAAGAAAACCTAGATGGTTTAGATATTATACTCCCACGTATTGGCTTTAAGTATTACGCAACTGAAGCGTTAACAGTTAACGGTGGTGTAGGTCGTTTCCAAGGCGGTATTCCTAACGTTTGGTACAATAACTCATTCCAAAACGATGGCATTACTTTTGTAGATGCACCACAAAGCGTTATTGACGAATACTATGCTAATAATCAAGCTGATATCACTCAAGTACCAGACGCTATAAAAGGGTCACTAGTACAAGGTGCGGGTAGTACAAACTATGTTGACCCAAATTTTGAACTACCGTCAAGTATTCGTGCACAACTTGGTTTTGAGTACGACTTTGATTCTGAATTACTAGGTGAAGGCTTTAAATGGCAAGCAGAAATTGCTTATCACAAAAAAGAAAACGAAGCTGTGTGGCATAACACCGCCATTAAACCTGTAGGTGTAGCAGCCGACGGCGAACGTATCATCTATGAAAGTATTTACAACGGTGATTTAGCTGATAACTTTGATATAGCAATGACTAATTCAGCAGAAGACGGTCGCTCTGTTATTTTTACAACAGCACTTGCTAAAGAGTGGGAAAATGGCCTTTATATTTCAGCAAGCTATGCACATCAAGATGTAACAGAAGCGTCTTCAGGTTCTTCTTCACGTGCACAAAGCAACTATCAGTACAATATTACTAAGAGCCGTAATGAAGACTTTGCTGCCCGTGGTGCGTATGAAGTAGAGCATAGCTTTAAAGTTAATTTAGCGTATAACACTGAGTTCTTCAGTGGCTATGCCACAAGATTTAATGTGTATTTTGAACGTCGCTCTGGTCGTCCATTTAGTTATACTATGGGTATGTTCAGAAATGGGGATTTAGGCGACTCTCGTGACTTTAACTCGAGTTCAGCTTACTTAGCATATATTCCTACAGGTCCAGATGATGCAAACGTAAATTGGGATCGTTCTAAATTGTCATGGGAAGAGCTTGAAACCCTATTAAAGCGTGCAGGTATTAATGAGCGTGGTCAAATCCTAGACCGCAATTCGGGTACTCAGCCATGGGTTACCACTATGGATATTAGCGTTAAACAAGAAATCCCTGGTTTTGCAAAAGGTCATAGCGGTGAGGTTTACTTTATGATTGATAACTTTGCAAACTTATTAAACAGTGACTGGGGCGTAGAAAAGCGCTTAGGTTTCTCTGACCAAGCTGTTTATGACCTTGCTGGCTTAGATGATGATGGCCGTTACATCATTAATGCTAGATACAACGGTGCAGATGTTCGTAACTATAGCCAATATCAAACTAGCTCATCAGCTTGGCAAGCTAAAATCGGTGTTAGCTATAAGTTTTAACCTATAACTTGCACATCAAAAGCTCATAAAATTAAAAAGCCATTACATGCATGTAATGGCTTTTTTTTATGGAAAAAATAACTTTTCATCTGTTTGTCATAAAAACTACTTACTATTTGCATGGTAAATATTGAAACATAGATAAAATGCTAAATTTCATAAATAAAGTGTTTTATAATAAAAAAATTACAGTTGTATTTTATTTGTAACAAACAAATGAGGTACACTATGTAAGTATTTTGGGTTAAGTGTATTTTGCGGTCGCTTAATCCAAAATTAAAATAAAAAAGCTATTAAAAGTTTATTTAACTACACGGGAAAATAAAATGAAAATTCAACTTCGCAAAACAGCTCTATCACTTGCTATAGCAGCATGTGTTGGTGTCAGTGGTGGCGCTTTTGCTAACGATACGACATCATCTGTTAAAGGCACAATATCTAGCCCTAGTGGCAACCCTGCTGCAAACACAAAACTTATAATCGTTCACGAACCTACAGGTACTAAACGCGTTGTTACAACAAATGATACAGGTACTTTTAATGCTGCAGGTCTTCGTGTAGGCGGTCCTTACACCATTACTATTGATTCAGATACGTTTCGTGATGTTGAAATAAATAATGTTTACTTATCACTTGGTGAAACTCGCCGTTTAGATACACAGCTAGAAAGCGATGACATGGAGTCAATTGTTGTAACTGGCACGCCTGTTCTTTTTAATTCATCTGCCAATGATTCATATTATGGTTCAGGTACAATTCAAGCTACCCCTTCTATTGGTCGTGATATTAAAGATGTTGTGCGTAATAATCCACTAGTTGTTGTTCAGCCAGGTAACGAAAGTTCAATGTCAGTTGCAGGCGCTAATCCGCGCACAAACTCAATCACTGTAGATGGTATTCCTCTCAATGATGATTTTGGTCTTAACGGTAATGGTTACCCAACTCAACGCAACCCATTCCCTATGGATGCTTTAGACCAAGTTTCAGTTTCTGTAGCGCCTGTTAACGCTAAATCAAGTGGCTTTACTGGTGGTAATGTTGATGCAGTATTTAAATCAGGTACAAATGAGGTTCATGGTAGTTTATTCTACGAGAAAATGAGCAGTGACTGGGCCGGCACACCGAAAAATGATGGCAAAGATGTTGAATTAGATTTCGAAGAAAAAAACTATGGTGCCTCTTTCGGTGCCCCGATTATTGAGGATAAGTTATTTTTCTTTGGTGCCTATGAAAAATTTGAGTCACCTAAACAAATTGAATATGGTCCTAGTAATTCATCTATAGGTTCAAATAAAACAACAGCTACAACTGCTGATTTAGATGCTGTCCGTAAAATTGCAAGTGATGTCTACGGTCTATCTGATATAGGTTCTATTGATACACAACCAGCCCTTGAAGATGAAAAATACATTGCTAAAGTTGATTGGAATATCAATGACATGCACCGTGCTAACTTCGTTTATATGCATAGCGAAGGTAACGATACACGTAATATGACCTCTAACGAAAGCGAACTTCGTTTAAGTACTCAGTGGTATAATAAAACTGAAGAGTTAAATAATTACAGCACGACATTATATTCTGATTGGACTGATAGTTTCTCAACACAAATAAGCGCGACAAAAAAATCTGTTGATACAGCTCAAGTATCTTTACAAGAAAACCTAGGCTTAAGTGATGTAACGATTGACAATATAGATGTTGATGGAGATGGTAAAACTGCCACTATCGCGTTTGGTTCTGACGAAAGCCGCCATTCAAACTCTCTAAGTAATGATTTATTCACATTAAAATTTGATGCTACTTATTTAATGGATGAACATACCATTGAGTTTGGTGTTAAATACGATGAATTAGATATTTTTAATCAATACCTTCCGGGTGCTAAAGGTGTCGTTTCATTTGATAGCCTAGAAGACTTCCGTAACATGAATATAAGCCGTTACACCTATGCTAATGGTGTGGGCAACAATCCTGACTTAGTCGCTTCAAGCTTTACGCGTAAAGATTTTGCTATATACGTAAATGATACGTGGGACTTTAGTGATAACCTTCAGCTTTCTGCTGGCTTGCGTTATGAGCGTTTAGGCTCTGATGATGTACCAACGCTTAATCCAAACCTTAAAAGTAAAACGGGCTATGACAATACAGAAAACCTTGATGGTGCTGATATTTTCTTACCTAGAGCAGGATTCACATACTACTTAAATGATGATGTAACTATTCGTGGTAGTGTTGGACGTTATTCTGGCGGTAATCCAAATGTATGGATATCAAATTCTTACTCTAATGATGGAATAAGTAAGCAAGAGTATGGTTTTAACTCTAGGTATGATAGTCCAATAAGCGTCACTGATTCTATACTAACAACGCCACCAAATGCAGCAATCGATGCAATTAATAATGCAACTGATGGGTCTGTTTCTAACTTTATAGACCCTGATTTTGATCTTCCATCTCAGTGGACGACTATGCTAAATGCGGATGTTAATCTTGATATTCCTTACTTAGGAGAAGGCTTCGCGTGGACCACAACAGCTATTTACACTAAAAAAGAGAATTCAGCTGAGTGGATTAATGCTGCAATATCTGAAGATGACGTAGTTGGTTATACCAGCGATGGTTCATTACCACTATACAATACGTCTGAATTAGAGATTATGCTGACTAATGCTACTGACGAGGGTCGTTCAATTATCTTAAGTACGGGCATTAGTAAATCGTGGGATAATGGCTTTAAGTTTGATGCATCTTATACACACCAAGATATCACTGATGGAAATCCTGGTGGTTCATCAACTGCTAGAAGTAACTATCGCTATGGCCACTTTGGTGATCATCAGTTAACTCAAGTTGGTACATCAAACTATGAAACTGAGCATAGATTTGTACTTAATTTGGGCTATACCGCTGAGCTTATTGCAAAGTATAAAACAACATTAAATTTATTCTTTGAACGTCGCTCTGGCTCTCCATATTCACAACTTGCTGATTTAACAGCCTTACCAAGTAATGGTTACTTTAATCAAGACCTTATTCAACCTACAGGCAATGGAACGACATTCGGTGGTAACTACCCAGTTTATGTACCGACAGCTAATGATCCAAATGTTCGTTATGAAGGGATTACTGAAGAAGAAGCACTTGCTTATTTTGATCAGCTAGGATTGTCAGGTTCTGCTGGTAGCGTAGTTGCCAAGAACAGCGCCACAACACCATGGATCACGTCTATGGATTTATATGTTTCACAAGAAATTCCTGGGTTCTTCGCGGATGACCGTGGTGAGTTTTACTTTATAATAGATAACTTGCTTAACCTGATTGATTCATCGAAAGGTAAAGTATATAGACAAGGTAATAGCACCAGCGAAGTGATTAAAATGGATATTGATCCACAAACTGGCCAGTATGTTTATGGTGCTCCTGTAGATGATGGATACTCATTTGAAGCGACGGATTCAGCTTATAGAATTAAGCTTGGTGTTCGTTACACTTTCTAATTTGATTGATTAAATTAGTGTATTTAAAAGCCCACTTTGTGGGCTTTTTTATGCCTGTAATTTATTTTTTAATTTATCAAAAATAGCGATTAACTGGCGTTGTTCATCATCCGACAGGCAGCTTAATAATTCACATTCCCACTGTAATGCCTGTGGCGTTATTTTTTCATACAAAGCCATACCCTTATCAGTTAACATTAAAAATGCAGCGCGCTTATCATGCTTATTTAACTCACTATAAATAAGCCCTTTATCTATTAGCGTTTTTACTGCCCTTGATACTGTCGACTTATCCATATCTGCTTGAGTACATAACTGCTTTGCTGTGCTTTGGCCTGATTGCGCTAAATTAGCCATTATTCGCCACTGAGGAATAGTTAAATCAAACTCTTTTTTATAAATACTCGAAAAATCATTACTTACCTGTGTTGCTAAGTGTGTTAATTGATAAGGTAAAAATGTCGTTAAATCTATTTTCATATTGAATCACTTATTTATTTACATACGACTTTTATTTGTTCACTTTTATTTACAAGGGTCATAATCAGTGTGTTTGATATTAGTCTCACTTGAGAGTATCTTAGCGTAAATAACAAAAATATAACACTCCCCCACTTTCACAGGAGTCAGTAATGGCGACACAATTAAACTATATGACCGGCTTTGGTAATGAATTTGAAACCGAAGCGCTGCCTGGTGCATTACCGATTGGGCAATTTAGCCCGCAAAAAGTAAAATACGATTTATATGCAGAGCAATTTAGTACCACTGCATTTACCGCTCCGCGCGCCGATAATCGCCGCACGTGGATGTACCGTATTCGTCCATCTGTTGTGCAAGGTGATTACACAGCCATAGACAATGGCTTAATTAGAACAGCGCCTATTACTGAAGTGCCAACGCCGCCTACCATGCTGCGATGGGATCCCATTGATATACCAGCAGCACCTACTGATTTTATTGATGGGCTGATCACTATGGCTGCAAATGGCAACGCCAATGGGCAAGCCGGTATTGGCATTCATGTTTATGTCGCCAACAAATCAATGGACAAGCGCTTTTTTTATAACGCCGATGGCGAAATGTTATTTGTACCACAACACGGCGAGCTATTACTTAAAACAGAACTCGGGCATTTAAGTATTAAAGCCGGTGAAATTGCGGTTATTCCGCGTGGCATTAAGTTTCAGGTGCAGCTATTAACTGATACAGCGCGTGGGTATATTTGTGAAAACTACGGCCATGCTTATGTTCTTGCTGAGCGCGGCCCTGTTGGCGCAAATGGTTATGCTAATGACCGTGACTTTCACTATCCAGTAGCGGCTTTTGAAGACATTGAAGGCGAATTTGAACTTATTGCTAAATTTAATGGCAATATGTTTCGTTGTGATATTGGTCATTCTCCTCTTGATGTTGTTGCTTGGACAGGTAACAGCGCGCCTTACAAATACGATTTGGCTCGCTTTAATGTCATGAATACCGTTAGCTTTGATCACCCAGATCCATCAATTTTCACGGTACTAACCTCGCCATCAGGCACTGAAGGCGTTGCAAATATTGATTTTGCTATTTTTCCACCGCGTTGGATGGTCGCTGAAAACACCTTCCGCCCACCTTATTATCACCGAAATATTATGAGTGAGTTTATGGGCTTAATAGAAGGGGTATATGATGCAAAAGAGCATGGTTTTGTGCCAGGTGGCATGAGCTTACATAACTGTATGTCGCCGCATGGTCCTGAAGCAGACGTATTTGAAAAAGCGTCAAATGCGGACTTAGAACCACAACGCTACGATAATACGTTGGCGTTTATGTTTGAGTCACGTTATGTAATATCGCCGACTAAATACGCATTAGAAGGTAAAGAGCGCCAAGCTAATTACACTGATTGCTGGCGCACAATCAAAAAACACTTTAATGGCAATCAAGGATAATTAGATTATGAAGCTTTATACTTATTTTCGCTCATCGGCAGCATATCGTGTGCGCATTGCATTAAATCTCAAAAATATTGATCACCAGTTGGTGCCGGTAAACTTACTAAAATCAGAGCAACAAACCACAGATTACTTACAGAAAAACCCTCAAGGACTTTTACCTTCTTTAGAAACAGAAGACGGCGTATTAGGTCAATCTCTAGCAATTTTAGAGTACCTTGAAGAGCAATACCCTGAAACACCATTGCTGCCTGGTAATGCATGGCAAAAAGCACACATTCGCAATTTAAGTTATGCTATTGCCTGTGATATCCATCCGATTGATAATTTACGGGTACTGAAATATTTAAGTAGTGAGCTCAATGTTGATGATGAAGCAAAAAATAAATGGTACCGCCACTGGGTTGAAGTGGGTTTTGAAAAAATAGAACGCATGCTAGATAGCAAAAACACATTTTGTGCAGGCGACTCGCCAAGCTTAGCTGATGTGTGTTTAGTACCGCAGGTATTTAATGCCATTCGTTTTAAAGTAGATATGGCTGCCTACCCTAAAATAGCAGCCATATATCAGCGTTGTAATGAGTTGGCAGCCTTTATTGATGCAGCCCCTGAAAATCAACCTGATGCAAACTAATAGAGTAAATTAACTTTTAAGTGCACTGTGTATTACCGTCACATGCTCAATTAAATCTAAGCCCAGTTCGGTTAAATAGCCACCATCTGGGCTATCTATAACCCCTTTATCGAACAAACGTTGTGCTGCGCTTAGTAAGGCGGGTTCAGCGTCTGAATGAAGTTTAATTCCCTGCATTTTGCTCTCGCGTGGAAATTTTGCTAGTAGTGTAAATTCGTCAATCATGGTTTGATTAAATAGCATATCTGTTCACCTTTTTATTGTTCTGTGTTTTACTTATGTTGTCTTACTTACCCTAGCATGTTTTTTTGCTAAGTGTACTTATTTTAAACACTGGAGGTTTTTGATGCGTTATTATTTTACTTCGTTTATTACTGTTTTATGCTTGTGTTTTTCAGCTTTAAGCTTCGCTAGCACAATAAAAACGCTTCCTATTGTTGATGCTACCCAGCTTATAAACACTAGCACTGAGTGCTGGTATGATAATAAACGTTACAGCGAAGGAGCTATACTGCAGGTTCACTCAGTTACGCTTATTTGTGCTGCAAAGTACCCCCAACATAACAACAGTCAATTGATTTGGCTAAAGCTTGATAAGCAAGGTAACCTTATTTACCCCAAGAAGCCTGCAACTATTACTGTAAATTAATCAAGATTAACAATCTGGAATCTGCCAGCCATCTCCAAACTATTAAGATGCGGTGGGATACGTTACAATACATGCAGTTTAAAAAAGCAGTGTGACTATGAATAATCAACCAAAAAACCCGCTACATGGGATAACTTTAGAGCAAATTCTTGTAGAACTAGAGCAACGTTTAGGCTTTAAAACAATGGGTGAACAAGTAAACATAAAATGCTTTACTGATTCTCCGAGTATCAAATCAAGCTTAAAATTTTTACGTAAAACCCCATGGGCAAGAGATAAAGTAGAAGCACTTTATATTCATACCATGAGTAATAAACCGCTACGAAAACCCAAAAATAAACCAAAACTAACAGAGCCCACGCAACCTGATACATCAGATTTTGTATGGCCCTCCATTAAAAAATAAATGAGTGCTAAATGGCGTAATATTTACGCCATTTTTATTCAGTTAGTTTTGTTCTTGGCATATTACATTCAATGAAGCAGGGTGAATACTCACTACCACTTTATCGGCAGATTTAACCTCACCATCAATTACATAATCTAGCGTTTGATCTGCGCTTATCTCTACACGTTTTGCGTTAGTATAATGCGAGTTAATAGCAAAATGCGTTTGCGTGATACTGCTAAACATTAGCTCAGCAATACTCAATACTGTGGTTTCATTGTCTTTGTTTGGCGTTAACCAGTTTACGTCTAATAATCCATCACGGTGGTCGGGTTGTCCCCCACCTTGGGCTAAAAGGGTTGTAAATGGGGCAGCATTAGCGACAATAAAGCTATTTGTATTAATAGCTTCAGGCTCATTATCATCGAGTTTGACCATCAGCTTTTGCGCTTTATTCTCGCCAAAGGAATGTAAAAAACCATTTAAATAAGCAAGCTGGCCAGCTTTATTTTTCGACTCTCTATCTGCTTTTTCAATCATTGCATGCTCAAAGCCAATGCCAATTAGCAATAACATCAAATCGTTATTACAATATGCGGTATCGATCAGGTTTGTCTGACCATCAATTATTAAATCGCACGCTTGCTCAACAGGAATAAATTTAGATTTTATTCCCATCAGCACATGGGCCAACGCATTAGCTGTCCCCAACGGTATAATTCCTAATCGACAAGACGTACCCACTAAAACACTCGCAACCTCAGTGACTGTGCCATCTCCACCGCAGGCAATTATAATATCAGGCTCGTGCTCTATAGCTTGTTTAGCCAATGTAATGCCGTTTTGTTCCGGTGTAGTTTTTAAAATGGTTAAATCATAATAAGCAGATAAACGTGTAACGATTAAATGCTCTTTTTCAGACCATAACTTAGTGCCTGATACAGGATTAGCAATTAAATATGCTTTATTTTTTATCAGTAGCTCCCCCCTGCGATGGCGCTTAACTAAATGGCGTAATTGGCGTTTATTAAGATTGGCTGTTTCACGTGTTTCTTTGATTTGAGCAAGAATATCATGTACATCAGCTTCTTTATTTTGACTCAATAAATACGCTGCCATAACAAACACCGAACGTCCGCGACCTAATGCACAATGCACCACAACACGACGGTCTTTCTTTATATGATGATGGATCCAGTTAATTGCCTGGTTTAATTGCGAGTGAGTAGGCACACTATGATCAAGAACAGGAATGTTTAAATAACTAATATTTTCTTGGGTAGATGTCCACTCAAGTCCATCAAATTCACAAGTCACATCTAAAATAGCGGTAATGCCATTTTCTTTTAATGTATCTATATCAGAGGGAAACAAACGACATGCTAAAAATAAGTTATCGTTTATTTGTTGAATTGGGGGTACCTTATCGTGTTTGCGTGACCATGCATTATAAATTTGTGCACCTAACAAAAAAGGAACAAATGCCCAACGAATGTAAAAAGGGATAACGCCATTTTCGCGTTTTCTAAATACTTTTCCTGCGTTAAAAAAATAAGCACCGCTGACCAATATCAGCGACAGCGCCGTCCAAAAAAATGCAACCGCGAAGTAAACAGAATTAACCTTCAATCCCAGTACTATAAATACTAATGCTGTTACAAGATAACTGACTGCAGCCCACATGAGCTCTCCTTTAAGTTGGCAGCGCCATATTAGCGCCTTTAATATAGTCCTAACTTGCAAATAATACGCCAAAAAAGCAATTTATCTTGTTTGTTGTCGTTTCGCCACCGGCGTTGATATCACATCAATTGGCTATAACCCACTGTTAATCAATGCTTTTATAATATAAAAAGGAATGACTTCACGCTAAAACATCGTACTCAGTTTTTATTGATTACGCTTAAATAAAAGCAGCTTAATTTATATAACTCTTTCATATTTACAACAATATCAGTCAAATATTCATAGTTATTTAATGCTTCAACTTATTATTTATCAAATGGCATAAGTAATGTTTTCATCGCTGGGCGCAGTGCAATCAATACAGTTTCCTCGGTCAATTCAGGAAATAACATTTTTCGTAATAGCAGTCCGGCCATCACTGAGAAAATCACATTAATGCGGCTTTCGAGTTCTTGCTCTGAATGTGATTTTATTAAACTACTTTCACTGACTAATAAATCACGCATTCTGTTACGTGCTTGCGTATCAGCCTCGCGTAGTAATAAAGCGACTTTTTTGTTTCTACTGGCCTCTGCCATCATGTCTAAGTCAACTACGCAGGCCCCCGTGTCCATATGACGCTGCACACCATGGTGTAAGCCATCAAGTAACACTGTTAAAATATCGCCAGGTTGATCTTCAAACTCTTGAAATATGGAAAACATTTCTTCCATATCTTGTTCAATAATACTTTCAATTATGGCTTCTTTACTTTCAAAGTAATTATAAATATGGCCGGCACTCATCCCTGCTGTTTTAGCTATTTCTGCCATACCTGCGCCATGGTAACCTTTGCGACGAAAACAATCAGCAGCGGCGGTTAATACCTGCTCGCGACGCGCTTGTGCTTGCACCGGATCTAGGTGTTTTTTATTTTTAGGTTTCATTTGAAACTCCAGTATCGAGTCTCTTAACTCGAAATATTTAGCGTTTACTGCATTGATCACAAAAAATAAACGCTAAATGGCATTACTTTAATCACGCATAAAACCTTTTATTGTTAACAGGCTTTATGCGTACTAATTTACTTAACGGTTGAAGTAGTGGTCTGCCAGCCGCCGCCAACCGCTTTGTATAAATTGATTTGGCTTGCAAGCACAGCTTGTTGGCCCGTGATCAATTGCTGCCTTGCGCTATACCAAGTTCGCTGAGCGTCAAGCACTTGCAAAAAGCTATCAACCCCTTTGTCGTAGCGCGCCTGCGATAATTCAAAGGTTGTCTTTCGGCTTTGTAATAACTCCTCAAGAGCCATTAACTGTGCGTTATAGCCTTCTCTATCCGCAAGTACATCAGCAACTTCACGAAATGCTTGCTGTATTTTTTGCTGGTACGTTGCTACAGCAACTTGTTGCTCTGCGTTAGCGACATCTAAATTTGCTTGATTTCGACCCATATTAAAAATAGGTAAATTTACCGATGGCATGAAGCTCCATGTGCCTGAGCCTGCATCAAATAAATTACTTAAATCACGTGATGCAGTTCCTGCATTGGCAGTTAAACTAATGCTCGGGTAAAACGCTGCACGGGCAATACCAATGTTAGCGTTAGCGGCTAACAGCTGATGCTCTGCTGCTTTTATATCTGGTCGCTGCGTTAGTAAATCAGAAGGTAAACCCACAGGCACACTAGGCAAGTCTAATAAATAATTTAATGACTTACTTGGCAGTAAATCCTCACCTACCGTTTTACCTACTAATAGATCAAGCGCGTTTTTATCGCGTTTCACTAAACGTTGGTATTTAGCAATATCAACTTTCGCTGTGGCTACCGTACTTTTAAGTTGTTCCAGCGTAATTTTAGAAGCTGCCCCTAAATCAACACTTTTTTGGGTTAATGATAAGGATGCTTGCTGTGATGATAACGTCTCTTGTGCCAACGCTAACAACTGTTGATCGGTCGCGTAATTTAACCAAGCATTAGCAAGCTCTGCAATTAACGACACTTGCATGGTGTATTGGCTCAGCTGAGTGGAATAAAGCGTTTGTAATGCTTGCTCTGACTGATTGCGTACTTTACCCCATAAATCTAACTCGTAAGCCGTCATGCCTACCGTTGCACTGTATTGAGAGCTTATTTGTGGTTGACCACTTGCTGATAAATCGCCGGGTAAACGCTGACGACTTCCTGATGCATTAAAATCCAGTGATGGATATAACGCTGAATCTTCAATCTGATACAAACCACGCACGCGCTGAACATTTAAAGCAGCTATTTGTAGGTCTTTATTATGTTCAAGACTTTGTGATATCAGTGTTTTAAGTTTTTCATCATTAAAAAACTGCTGCCATTTTAACGAGGACACCTGCTCATCCCCTGTCTCTGATGCATACGCATCAGGGACAGGTAAATTTAGCGCTTCTTGTTGAGGAGCTAACTGACATCCAGATAAAATTGCTAAAGTAAAAGCACTAAAACTGATTGCTCTTAAACTCATTATACTTCCTCCTGCGAGGTGGTTTTAGCTTTTCCTGAAAACAGTCTACGTACTAAAACAAAAAACAACGGTACAAAAATAACAACCAATGACGAGGCGGCAAGTGTTCCACCAATAATTGAAATACCTAATGCATTTTGTGCACCTGAACCAGCACTTGAGGCAATAGCTAATGGAAGCACACCACACACAAAGGCCATTGAGGTCATTAAAATAGGACGTAAGCGAAGGCGTACAGCGGCAATCGCCGAGTCAACTAAGCTTAAGCCTTCTTCCATTTTATGAATCGCAAACTCAACGATTAAAATGGCATTTTTAGAGGCTAAACCTATGGTGGTTAATAAACCCACTTGTAAGTAAATATCGTTTGATAAGTTACCCATAAAGGCGGCTACAATCGCACCAAAAATACCCAGTGGCACAATTATCATTACTGCAAATGGTACTGACCAACTTTCATAAAGCGCCGCTAAACATAAGAATACAAATAACAGTGATAATCCATATAACAACGGCGCTTGACCGCTACTTGAGCGCTCTTGAAACGAAATACCAGTCCACTCAGAGGCAATACCGTTAGGGAGTTGCTTGACTAAACGTTCCATTTCATCCATTGCTTGCCCTGTACTGTAACCTGGCGCAGCTGTTCCTTGAATTTCCATAGCAGAAAAACCATTATAACGCTCAAGACGTGGCGAACCATAGGTCCAATGCGAACTGGCAAATGCTGAAAATGGCACCATATCACCGCTATCATTACGTACATACCACTTGTTTAAATCCTCTGGCACCATTCGCGATTCAGCATCGCCTTGTAGGTATACTTTTTTTACACGGCCGCGATCAATAAAGTCATTTACATAACTACTACCCCAGGCTGTTGCAAGCGTGCTGTTAATATTAGCTTGCGAAACGCCCAGTGCCTGAGCTTTTGCAAGGTCTACATCAAGCTGGAGCTCTGGCATATCTTCTTGGCCATTAGGTCGTACGCCCGCGAGAATTGGGCTTTGGCTTGCTAAGCCTAATAACTGGTTACGCGCGGCCAGTAGAGCCTCGTGGCCAAGTCCAACACGGTCTTGTAAAAACATATTAAAGCCATTGGCTGTACCTAGTTCCACAATCGCTGGCGGCGGAAATGCAAATACAAACGCTTCTTTAATGGTAGAAAAATAGCCCATTGCTTTACCTGCAACTGCTTGCACAGATAAACCTTCGCCTTGACGCTCATCCCAGTGCTTAAAGTTAACAAAGGCAATTGCTGAGTTTTGGCCAGAACCTGCAAAACTAAATCCAGTCACCGTGAAAATACCATTTACAGCATCCGATTGATCGTTCAAAAAGTGTTTTTCTACTTTTTTAACTACTTCAAGCGTTTCTTCAGTCGTTGAGCCTGCTGGTAATGACACCTGATTAAACAAAATACCTTGGTCTTCATCTGGTAAAAATGCCGTTGGTAAGCTTGAAAAAATATACACCATACCCGCTACAATAAGGCCATAACATAAAAGATAGCGCTTAGATAAACGGATCATACGACTGACAAGACTTTGTGCGCCTGTATTAGTTTTATCAAATCCGCGGTTAAAACCACTGAAAAAACGACCGAATAACGAGCTGTTATCGTGAACATGGCTTGGTTTTAAAAGCGTAGCACACAACGCAGGTGTTAAAATAAGCGCCACCAATACCGATAGTCCCATTGCTGATACCAATGTAATAGAGAACTGACGATAAATAACACCGGTAGAGCCACTAAAGAACGCCATCGGAATAAATACCGCCGACAGCACCATAGCAATACCCACTAGCGCGCCTTTAATTTCATCCATTGATTTACGTGTTGCCTCAAGCGCAGAGAGTTTTTCTTCGCTCATTACACGCTCAACGTTTTCTACTACAACAATGGCATCATCAACCAGTAGGCCTATGGCAAGTACCATGGCAAACATGGTTAATGTATTTATTGAATAGCCAAACGTGTACAAAATACCAAAAGTACCGAGTAACACCACCGGCACAGCAATCGTTGGAATAAGCGTAGCGCGGAAGTTTTGTAAAAACAGATACATAACAACAAAAACGAGTACCACTGCTTCTATTAAGGTATTAACCACTTTTTCAATCGATAGTGATACAAAAGGGGTGGTATCGTAGGGTACAACAACGTCTAATCCCTCAGGGAAAAACGATTTAAGCTCTGCAATCGCAGCTTTTACACCTTCAGCTGTATCAAGGGCATTGGCGCCACTGGCAAGCTTAATACCTAGGCCTGATGCAGGTTTTCCATCGTAACGAGCTACAACACGGTAGCTCTCGCCACCTAGCTCCACACGCGCTACATCTTTAAGGCGAACAAACGAGCCATCAGCGTTTGCTTTTACTATAATTTGTTCAAACTCTGCTGCGGTTTGCAAACGGCTTTGTGCTGTTACCGTTGCATTGAGCTGCTGGCCTTCAACCGCTGGCATGCCCCCTAATTGACCAGCAGATACCTGCGCATTTTGCGCACTAATTGAGGTGCTAATATCAGCAGGGGTTAATTTGTAGTTTTGCAACTTAGCTGGGTCTAACCAAATACGCATAGCATATTGAGAGCCAAATAGCTGAACTTCACCCACCCCTTCAACACGCGAGATAATATCTTGCACATTAGATGAAACATAATCACCAATGTCGATATTGGTCATGCTGCCATCTTTTGATACAAAACCTAATACCATTAAAAAGTTACGTGCAGACTTAGCCACCGATACACCTTGCCTTTGCACTTCTTCTGGTAAAAGCGGTGTAGCTGTGGCTAACTTGTTTTGCACTTGTACCTGTGCAATGTCTGGGTCTGTATCGGCGCTAAATGAAAGCGTAAGCGTAGCCGAACCACTCGACTCAGACGTAGATGACATATACAACAAGCCATCAAGTCCTTTCATTTTTTGCTCTATAACCTGGGTAACCGTATCCTCTAGGGTACGAGCTGATGCCCCTGGGTAAGTAGCGGTAATGCTAATTGCTGGCGGTGCAATTGACGGGTATTGTGCTATTGGTAAACTTTGAATAGCCAACACACCTGCAAGCATAACCACGATAGCAAGCACCCACGCAAAGATGGGTCTGTCGATAAAAAATCGTGACATTAAAACTCTCCGTTATTGCGCTTTGTCGGCTGTTGCAGACGGTGAAACTTCTGAAGGGCTAACTGGCGCACCTGGGCGAATTTTTTGTAAGCCTTCAACAATTACTTTATCGCCATCAGCTAATCCAGCGGTAACTAACCAGTTAGAGCCAATCGTTCTATCTACTTTTAACACGCGGCTTTCTACGGTGTTTTCTTTACTTACAACCATCGCTGTTGGCTCACCTTTGGTGTTTCGGCTTACTCCACGCTGCGGCACTAAAATAGCGTCTTGTTTTACACCCTCAACCACTGAGGCACGTGCATACATACCCGGTAGTAATAACTTATCTGGATTTGGGAATTTAGCGCGTAAAGTTACCGACCCAGTGCTTGGGTCTACAGTTACTTCTGAAAATTGTAACGTGCCTTTAATTGGGTAAATAGAGCCATCTTCCATTTGCAGCTCAACGTCGGCTTGTGCTTTTGAGTCAACACTTAGTGAACCAGAAGAAATGGCTTTTTTAAGTTGAGTTAGCTCGTTGCTTGATTGCGTTAAGTCAACATAGATAGGGTCAAGCTGGGTTACTGTTGCCAGTGCCGTTGTTTGATTAGCACTTACAAGCGCACCAACAGTAACGTTCGATTTACTAATTTGACCACTAATCGGAGAAGATACATGGCTGTAATCTAAGTTTATTTGTGCAGATTTAAGCTGTGCTTTTGCTGTTAATAGCTCGGCTTGTGCTTGCTTATATGCTGCATCGGCTTCATCAAAGTCTTGCTGGCTTACCGCTTTAATTTCTAGTAATTCTTTATAACGCGACGCTTTAGATTTACTGCTTGCAATACTAGCCTCTGCGCGCGCAACGGCCGCTTTGCTGGCTGCGAGTTCTGCTTCAAAAATGTCAGGATTAATTTGATAAAGCGCTTGGCCTTGCTCAACCTGTGTGCCTTCTTCAAATAAGCGAGATTGAACAATACCACTTACTTGAGGACGAATTTCAGCAATTTGAAACGCACTAACACGCCCTGGTAATTCTTTTTTAAGTGTAATAGCTTGGCTTGTTAAGGTGACCACACCAACAGGTGTCGCTGCAGGAGCAGAAGCCTTAGGCTGTTCAGCAACCTGATCACAACCACTTAAAGCAACAGAACCAACGAGGGCCGAAAATACAAAAAAAGCGATGCGGGAACGCTGCATGTAAAATACCTTTTAGTTTAGAATGAACGATCATTCTAAACTAAAGTAAAGCAATTAAAAATAGCTACTGAGCAACATTTACACATTTTTACAATTGAATAGATAAGTAACACAAATAACAGCTGAGTTATTTAAGCAACACCCATAAAAAAAGCAGTCAATGAACTTTCATTGGCTGCTCTTAAGCTATGTTGGCTGTCATTATTCGTTGTCAGTATTAACTCTAGAGACTAGTAATTGCTCAATACGAATTCCTTCCACGTCCACAACTTCAAATTTAAAACCTGCAAATAAAACAAACTCTGCGCGTTTAGGAATATGTTTCATGGTATAGATTAAATATCCGGCCACGGTTTCATAATGATTTTGATCAGGAAATTCATCAATTTCAAGTACCTTCGCCAGCTCAACAATCGGGGTTAAGCCATCTACTAACCAAGAACTCGCGTCGCGCTCAATAATTAACTCTTCACTTTGATGAGTAATTAAATCGCCCATAAAACCTTTCATTAAATCTTTAACCGTAACAATCCCAACCACCAAAGCATACTCATTAACTACCACCGCAAAAGGATGTACAGCGGTTTTAAACGCATTTAACGCTTCAGATAAACTCAATGTTTCGGGCAAGAAAAAAATATCTTTATCAAGCATGTCATCGTTAATATTTGCCGCCTCACCTTTGAGTACTTGGCGTAAAATATCTTTAGACTCAACAGAGCCAATTAACTTATCAAGATTGCCTTTGCACACTAAAAAGTGATTGTGCGGGTGATCTATAATTTTATTTGCTATATCGTCGCTAGATTCATCAATATCAAAATAAACAATTTGCTCACGCGGTGACATAACGCTTGATAAGAAACGCGCTTCTAAATCAAATACATTTCCTATTAAATCATACTCTTGTTGCTGTAAACTGCCATATTCAGCACCAGCATCCATCATCGCAACAATATCTTCAGTGGTCACAATATCTTCACGTTCGCTGGGCACTTTAAACACCCGTAAAACAATATTGGTTAAGCCATTAAAAAATAATACCAGTGGCGTGAGCGCAAAAGTAACCCAGCGCATAATTGTCACCACCCTCACCGCAACGGCCTCAGGTAAAATCATCGCTAAACGCTTTGGGAGTAAATCGGCAAATAAAATAAATAACGAGGTAATAATTAAAAACGATAATACAAAGCTAATTTGCCCAAGTAATGGACCTTGATAAAACAGCTGTAGTATTTCTTGCATGTAAGGAGACAATGCTTGCTCGCCAACAATCCCGCCTAATATGGCAATCGCATTGAGCGTAATTTGGATCATGGCGAAAAAAGCCCCAGGCTGCTCTTGCAACTTTAAAACAGCCAAAGCATGCACATTGCCCTCGTCCGCCATTACTCTTAACTTAATTTTGCGTGAAGCGGCAATCGAAATTTCTGACATCGCAAATAACGCACTCATCAAGATTAATAACGCAATCCCGATTAAATCACCCATTTATAACTCCAAAATAATCGCTTTTACAAGCAAAAGCAGCTGGATTATAGACGCTTTTATAGACAGGGCAATTGATATTTAAATAATATTAATAACTAATAAAAATCAAAAGCTTAATATTTATAGTTTAGACTCATATGAAGAAAAAGCCGCGCTAAGTTGTTGCTTTACGTTATCGGGTAGATTTTTATTACAGGCGAAATATAAAGGGGCTTGATGGGCATTGATGGGCATGAGTAATTCGAGTTGTAATTTATTTAATAAATGAGATTGTTCATGGTTTATTCGCTGCGCTGGTATAACAACTAAATCAATACTCGAACTTCGGGTTTGGATTATCTTAAAAATATTATCAAAACTACTAAACAGCATTAAATTTTCGTTTTCTTTAAAGCCCTTTGAAAGTAAGTAATGATGACTGTAGTTATCTTTTAAAACCGCAATACGGTATTGCTTTGCCTGCTCTAAATTAGTTAAGGAAATACCTTTGCTTTTAAGGGAGTAAAAATTAGTGTCAAATTGGGCAAGCTTAGCAAACCAAATAAAATTATGTTCCCGCTCAGGCGAACGAGAAATAGAAAATATACAGGTTTGGGGATCTCTCAGTGCAATATTGTAAGCCATACTCCAATCGTTTACAGAAATTGAGTAATCAATACCTACGCTATCAAGCACTAATCGGACTTTATCGGCAGCATCACCTACTAAATTGTTATTCGCGTCCAGATACTGCGCAGGCGCGAAGTTCTCTGTTACAACAGTAAGTTTAGCCACACAATGATGGCTTACAATGAGCAATAATACACAATACCACTTAGTCACAATAACCCACTATATAAAATTTAAGATGTTACTTTTTTGGTAAAAGCAAATTTAATATAGCGGATTATTTACAAATAGCCAATTTTGGGCCTGTGGGATTAACGATTCATTGCTGCAATTAAGAATGCTGAAATTTTAGCGCCTTCTCTAAGCGTCGTCTCTGAGCTTGATTGCCCCACTAATGAGCTGTCGGTAAACGGCGCGATTTCCATCATATCTGCACCGGTTATTGGAAACTCATCGGCAATAGCTGACAAAATATCAAGCGCATGCTGTGGTGTTAACCCATTTTCTTCAGGTGTACCTGTTGCTGAAGCAAATTGAGCATCTAGTGCGTCAATATCAAAGCTTACATACACTTCATCAACCTTGTCAGCCTTTAGTTGCGCGATTGTATCGGCAGCAACAGCGGCTGCGCCACGCTCAATAATTTCAGCAGCCCAGTGCTGTTTAACGCCAAAGGTACTTTCCCAATGTGATTTAGGCTTACCACTTGAGCGAATACCAAATTGAATTAAATGATGTGGCGCGGGTAAAAATTCTAAAATATGGGTACACCAAGAGCCAAAACATAAATCGATGCCTAAACGCTCAACCAATAAATCGGTGTGGGCGTCGAAATGAATAATAGCCGTACGCTTACCTTGGCTACGCTTTGCTTTTAAGTACGCTTTTGTCAGCGGGTAACTAATAGAATGATCGCCACCAATGCCAAAAATGCCTTTATCTTGGAATGTTGCATAAAAGCTGTCACATACATCTTCGGTAATAGACAGTGGACTTACGAAATGATCGTTATTGTCATTGCCATAAAGCGCTTTTTGGCAATTGGTAATTGTTGCCTCGTTTAAGTATTTATCGTGTAATAAATGCGGTATTACGCGCACATCACCTAAGTCAAATGAACGACACTGTGTTTGCTGGTCAATTAAAGCTGAACGTAAAAATAAAGGCCCCCAGTTTGCACCGCGTAAAATACCACCACCACAATCAGAGCTAATCCCCAGCATAACCGCTTTGTGGGGTGAGTTAGGTAATTCATTTAGCGAGTCACGCCATAAAGCATCGACATTTTCAGTTTGACCATATAATTTATTTCTGAGTGCTGCTTTGCGTTCTTTTGCCGTATTAACCGTGAATACACCGTCGCCAGGTGCACATAAACAGTGTTCAACTTTATTTTTAAATGCTTGAAATTGTGTGCTCATTGTAAACCCTTTTTCAATCTGAATATCTTGTCTATTATTGAGTAGTTATGCAAAACGACGAACGCTGAATAAATTAAAAATTAATTGTCTGTGGTTATAAAAATCACTGAACGTTGTGTTTTGCGAGGTTAGGTCAGCGGCAAAACAATACAAAAACTACTAACTAACCTTATGAATATAAACAATTTAAAATTTAGCTAACAACTCTTTTGGCTAGCTACTGGTTTGCTCTGAGGTATGAATATAGTGTCTGAGCAAACAAGTCAACTGGCTCATTTTGTTAGTAATTTTAGCCATTGATTGAATATTCAGAGTTGATGAATAAATCAATACGGACATCCGTCCTGTACTTCATTTAGGTTTCTCGTAATCATGTTAAATTGACAACAACTCTTATTAAAAAGGCTTAGTTATGGAAAAGGTATTTCACTTAGGACTGTGTATTGATGATTTAAAAGGTGCAAAACTGGCTATTGTTCCAGGGGATCCAGATCGTGCAGCACGCATTTCACAGTTCTTAGATAATCCAACCTGCCTTGCTCAAACGCGTGAGTTTCACATTTATTTAGGCCAATTAAACGGCCACTCAGTGGTTGTATGTTCAACCGGTATCGGCGGCCCTTCAACGTCAATTGCGGTTGAAGAACTGGCTCAACTTGGCGTACGTAGCTTTCTTCGCATTGGCACAACAGGCGCTATTCAGCCGCACATTAACGAAGGCGATATTTTAATTAGCCAAGCCTCAGTTCGTTTGGATGGCGCGAGTCAGCATTTTGCACCGCTGTGCTACCCTGCTGTTTCTGATTTTTTTGCCACTCAAGCGATGGTAAAAGCCTGTGAAAACCTAAACATCGATTTTCATATCGGTATCACCGCTTCAAGCGATACCTTCTACCCAGGACAAGAGCGTTACGATACGCATTCTGGTTATGTTCCTAAGTCATTACAGGGTAGCTGTGAAGAATGGCAAAAACTAGGCGTGATGAACTACGAAATGGAATCGGCTACTTTATTTACTATGTGTGCCGCTCTTGGCCTACAAGCAGCCTGTGTTGCAGGTGTATTAGTAAATAGAACACGTCAAGAAATTCCTAACGTAGACCACGGCGAGATTGAGAAAAAATCGGTTGCCGTGGTACTTGAAGCCGCTAAAGTGTTACTTGGCTAATGTTACGCTAATAACCTCAAGTGTTGGCAAGCCAGTAAAGCTTGCTAACACGGCTTTTGCCACCCCTGATTGGTTTTCATGACCAGCCGTTTCTAATAACGTAACTGATTTAACTGTTTGCTTATCAAAGCTCAGTCCTGCTAAAAACAACTGACTCACAGCACTTTGTAATGGCGATAAACTCGGGCTGTACGCTGCATTTTCTGCATAGCTGCCATAAAAATCACCGTTTTCAAACGTACTTATTTTTACTGCACTGTAATTTTGGCTGTATGGCACATAAGCCGCTAAAGCATAGCTCATCAGCTTTTCATCAAGTTGTTTGTTTTCAAAGCAATTAGTTTGCTCTGCTGGGTTAAATAAGCTGTGCTCATTGCCTAAATCGGTTGGTCCAAATGAATGAGGTAATAACTCTGCCAATTTAAAGTTTTGTGCTGGCAGTAAAATATCAAGCTCTTTCGCATCAGCGAGTTCATTCATAAATTGACGACAGTACCCACATGGGACATCACTAATCGCTATTTTAAGAATTTTTTTACCGCCATTTAACCAGGCATTATTAATTGCAGATTGCTCACCGTGCACCACTAAACTAAGTGCTTGATGGTCAAACTCAGCGTTAGCGCCAAAGTAAAAAGTGGTGTTTCCTTGTGAATCAAGCCCTTTTACAATTGCGCCGACATGAAATTTGGAAATAGGTGCAACGGAAAACTCTGAAGCCATAGGCACTAAGCCTTGTAATAAAATATCTTCGCTGACATTAAGTTCAGTACAAAGTGCTTTAATATCGCTTGAATGTAAAATACCGCGTTGAGTTTTTAATTGACTACGTAGTGCTTGGGTTTGCGCTACGTTTAATGAGATGTGTGAATTGCTAAGTGCTGTATTATGTTGCACTTTAAAAGTTGCTGAAGCCATAATAGTTTTTATTTGTTCAATGGCCAAGTAGTGTAAAAGGTTGGCAAACGAAATACCAGCCTATTCAACGTAAAAAAAGGGAACACGTCGTGTGTTCCCTCTAAAACTAATCTAGTTTTGGATTAACCTGTATTACGCATACCCGCTGCAATCCCGGTCATAGTGATCATCAAGGCATTGTCTATATCATTTTCATTGCCTTTATCATCGCCACGAGAACGACGTAATAACTCAACTTGTAATACATTAAGGGGATCAGTGTATGGATTTCTAAGCCCGATAGACTCTTTGATCCAAGGCTGATCAGCCAATAAGCTTTTTTGTGGGCTCAATGATTGCACTAAGGTTATCGCCTCACCAAGTTCCTCTCGCAAGGCAACACCTAAAGGCTTATACATCTCTTCCACCAGCGCATTATCGTAATGCTCACTCAACCAGCTATCCGCTTTACTAAATACCATTTCTAGCATTTCTAAACGTGCTCTAAAGAACGGCCATTGCAAACTCATTTCACTTAAGGTTTCAATCCCATATTTTTCAAGCGCGGCTTTAAGTCCACTTAGTGCACCTAACCATGCAGGTAACATTAACCGGTTTTGACTCCACGCAAAAATCCATGGAATAGCACGTAAGCTCTCAACCCCTCCATTTGGATTTCGTTTTGCAGGCCTTGAGCCTAAAGGTAATTTTGACAGCTCCAATTCAGGTGTCGCCATTCTAAAGTAGGGCACAAAGTTTTCATCGTGGCGCACCACATTACGGTAATGCTCACACGACACATCGCTAATTAATGCCATCACTTCACGCCACTGTGATTTAGGCTCTGGTGGTGGCAATAAATTACTTTGTAGTACCGCACCTGCATAAATATTTAAGCTTTGTAATGCCACATTAGGTAATCCAAACTTAAAGCGGATCATTTCACCTTGCTCGGTTACCCTAAGCCCGCCTTTTAACGACCCCGGCGGCTGAGAATGCAATGCTTGTGCAGCAGGCGCACCGCCTCGACCAACCGTGCCTCCACGACCATGAAATAAAACCAGCTCAATACCGCGTTCATCCGCTAGTTGTACGAGCTTATCCATTGCCTCATATTGTGCCCAACCAGCAGCCATCATGCCTGCATCTTTGGCTGAGTCTGAATAGCCAATCATTACATTTTGGGTGTTTTTAATGTGTCCACGGTACCACTCGTTATTTAAAAGCGTAGTGATGACGTTGTGGCCATCGTTTAAATCATCCAAGGTTTCGAATAAAGGCGCCACAGGCAGTTCAAAACCACAGCCAGACTCTTTAAGTAATAGCTGCACTGCTAATATGTCAGAGGCAGTTCGTGCCATAGAGATAATGTATAAACCAAAGGTTTTTGCATCTTGCTGCGCAATAACATCAAAGGTGTCAAGCACCTCTTGCACTTCTGGACTTGGTTGCCAATGCCTAGGAATTAGCGGACGACGTGAATTGAGCTCTGTCAGTAAAAAAGCTTGTTTGTCTTGCTCTTCCCACTGATTGTAATCGCCAATACCTAAATGACGGGTTAACTCAGAAAACACATCGCTGTGTCTTGACGAATCTTGTCGCACATCCAGTTTTGCCAAACGCAGTCCAAAGCTATTTACTCGGTGGATCATATCCAGTAGTAAGCCATTGGCCACTACTTGCATGTTGCACTTTAATAAAGAGCGATAACACACTTCAATGGGGTGCTTAATTTGATTAATATCGGTGATTAAATCTTGAGATTCAGTGCGCTTATTTTTAATTTTAGCGCTTAAATACATCACTGTTTCAGCCACTTGATTTTTAAGCTCTTTAAGCACGGCTCGATAAGGTTCAAACTCTTGCCCTGCCAGCTTAATAAGCTCATCGCTGGCATCCGACATAGAAAGTTCAGCACACAAAGTTTCTAAATCACGCTGGTATAAATCCAGCGCCATCCAACGGCCATGATCGAGTACTTGCTTTGTCACCTCGGCGGTTACAAACGGGTTACCATCTCGATCCCCCCCCATCCACGACGTAAATTCTATCGGGCTGTAGTTGGCAGGTAGCTCAAGGCTCAAATGCTGTTTAACATGCTGGCTAAACTCACGTAAAAAACGGGGCACTGCATCCCATAAGCTATTTTCAATTACCGCATAGCCCCATTTAGCTTCATCAACAGGGCTTGGGCGAGAACGACGAATATCGTCGGTATGCCAGGCTTGGCTAATTAGCTGCGCAATTCGATTTAATATCGCTTCGCGCTCTTGCGCAAGGTTATCGGTACGCTCAAGTGATGCTAAACAATCGCTAAGTTCAACATGTTTATTAATAATAGTACGGCGAGTCACTTCGGTTGGGTGAGCGGTTAGTACTAAGTTTATGTGGAGTTTTGAGAGTGTGTCGGCTAAATGATTATGATTAAGCTGACCTTGTTCGGCCTTTGCTGCTAACGTTTTTAATGTTTGAGTGAGAGGATTTAGTTGGCAAAAACCAACATCATTAAAACGTGATACGGTATGAAACTGCTCTGCAACATTAGCTAAGTTTAAAAAATGATTAAATGAACGGGCAACCGGTAAAAGCTCCTCATCACTGAGCGCATGGAGTACATCAATTAACGCTTGGCGATCGGCTTCATTGCCACTGCGAGATGATTTTGATAAAGCCCGAATTTCTTCTACTTTATCTAAAATCTCTTGGCCTTGGGCATCTTTAATAGTTTGTCCTAATAATTGACCAAGTAGATTAACATTACCTCGCAAGGCGGCATATTGTTCACTCATTTCTAGCTCTCCTTCGTTTCTTGGAGACCTATTAATATCATTAAGCGGGAATATTTAATAGATCCATTTGCATCGCCTTGTCGTAAAAAAGCATATGTAAAATAAACACAAAGCGACAAAATGATCATTTTTTACGATGGCAATTGCCCCCTTTGCAATGCAGAAATGCAACATTTAAAACGTGCCGATGTTGATCATAAAATTACACTAGAAGATTTAAACGCTGATGATTTTAGTGAGCGTTTTCCCGCAATCGATAAACAAAATGCCATGGATTTATTGCACGCCCAAACTGATAAGGGGCAGATGATTTACGGCTTAGACGTCACTTATCAAGCTTGGCGCATCGTTGGAAAATACCGCTGGCTTAAAATAATTCGTTTGCCAGTAATTCGCTTTTTTGCCGATCATGCTTACACTTTTTTTGCAAAATATCGTCATCATATAAGTCGTTTTTTAATGCCCAATGCGCAGTGTAGTAATGGTCAATGCAATATCAAATCTAAAGGTGAAAAATGAAAACAGTGATTTTATTTGGCGCCAGTAGCGCCATTGCACAATCCTACGTAAATCATTTAAATCAGCAAGCAACACAATTTAATATAATTTGTGTCAGCTCATCGAATATTGAGCATAATGATGACAAGGTAACATATTTCCACAGCGACTACTCGGCGCAAAGCCTAAATGAGCTAACCCAGTCGTTAAAGTCACAACAAATTGAGCTTGCTCAGGTAATAATATTTAATGGTCAATTACATAACGACCAGCACATGCCGGAAAAAAAGCTCGAAGAAATTAACAGTGATTATTTTATGCAGCTTTTGCACTCTAATACACTTGTCCCCCTGCTGTGTTTGCAAAGTATAGTGCCGCTGCTTAATCATAAAACTCACTGCACAATTACTGCTTTGAGCGCTCGTGTAGGCAGTATTAACGACAATAAATTGGGTGGCTGGTATACCTATCGCGCATCTAAGTCTGCGCTGAACATGTTATTTAAAACAGCCGCCATTGAACTTGCTCGTCGCGCTAAAAATACCAAACTTGTTTTATTTCACCCAGGTACTACAGATACACAGCTTTCTAAGCCATTTCAAAAAAATGTGCCCGCAGATAAACTGTTTACCCCTGATTTTGTCGCGCAGCAATTATTTAAATTTACTTACGAAAACCCACAGCTAGAACTCAACGGCGAACCTGCCTACCTAGATTGGCAAGGAAACACCATAAAATGGTAAGGAACAAACACATGCATTTTTCGAAAGACCGCATAGCCGCACTTGAAAAACATACCCGTACACACTTTATCAACTCACTTTCAGGGTTTAAAAGTGCAAACTTAATTGGCACACAAGACTTACAAGGTAATACTAATCTAGCCATTGTCAGTTCAGTTATTCATTTAGGCGCACACCCACCACTAGTGGGCATGATAATGCGTCCACACAGCGTACCAAGGCATACATTCGAAAATATTATAGAAACAGGTATCTATACCATTAATCAAGTAAATAGTGATATTTACCAGCAGGCACACCAAACATCGGCACGTTACGCTAAAGATGAGTCTGAGTTTGATGCAACGGGTTTAAAAACAGAGTACTTAAACGACTTTAAAGCGCCTTTTGTTGCACAAAGCCGACTAAAATACGCAGTAAAATTTGTTGAGAACCAGCATTTAGCTGTTAATGGCACTGAGCTGGTTATTGGTGAAATAATGGATGTTTATGTCGATGAATCAGCACTCCAAAGTGATGGCTTTTTAGACTTACAAGCCATCGACACAGTTGCAGTTACAGGGTTAGATAGCTACCACACGGCGAATAAGCTCAATCGTTTACCCTACGCGAAAAAATAGCCCAAGGTTATCAAGTCCTTGGGAATGAGGGACTTGATAACTCCCCCCATTTGTTTAATCCCTTGTTCACTAATCGCAATTAATTTGAATTGAACGCGTTTAGCCTACACACTATGCAAAATTTTGTAGGAGAAATATATGACCACAGTTGGTATTGGTACACACACACCCGAACAAGCACTTGATAGTTTAAGCAATATGACCCACTCAATAACGCCAATTCAGGCCGATGAGTATTTAGTTCGTATGGCCAAAGCGCAAGCTTATATGCAAGCTAATAATATTGATGCGATATATTTAAATGCAGGTACCAACTTAACGTATTTTACCGGTATGAAATGGTACGCTAGTGAACGACTAGTCGGCGCTATTTTACCCGCCATGGGTGAGGTGCAATACATTGCCCCCCATTTTGAAATTGGCTCTTTAAATGGTTTTAAAGTCATTGATGGCCCAATACACGGCTGGCAAGAACACGAGAACCCTTTTGAGCTATTCGTTAAAGTGCTGAAACAGCTTAATATTAGCGACACCGCTACCGTGGGCATTGATGAAAGCGCACAGTTTTTTATTTTTGATGGCATCAATAAAGCCAGTTCAGGATTAAAACTAGTTAACGCACAACCTGTAACCGCACATTGTAGAATGCATAAATCAGCCAATGAATTAGCATTAATGCAATGCGCCATGGATATGACTTTAGCGGTTCATAAAGCCACCGCTAGTATGCTTTATGAAGGTATTAGCACCGTAGAAGTCGAAGAATTTATAAAAAAAGCGCATCAAAAAGTAGGTGCCCCGGGAAATTACTTCTGTATTGTATTGTTTGGCCTTGCTACCTCATTCCCACATGGTGTAAAAGATCCACAAATTTTGAAAAAAGGCGACATGGTCCTTATTGATACCGGATGCAAAGTACACGATTACCTTTCTGATATTACCCGCACTTATGTATTTGGTGAAGCAACCAGCCGCCAACGCCTATTTTGGGATTTTGAAAAAGCGGCCCAGTTAGCAGCTTTCAATCAAGCCGCCCTTGGCGAAACCTGTGAATCGGTTGACGAAGCAGCTCGCAGCTACTTAGCAGCTCAAGGCTTAGGCCCTGAATACCAAACACCAGGTTGCCCACACCGCACAGGCCATGGTATTGGCTTAGACATTCATGAATGGCCATACTTAGTGGGCGGCGATAAAACCCCGCTTGCCACAGGCATGTGTTTTAGTAACGAACCTATGCTGGTTATTCCAGATGAATTTGGTGTGAGATTAGAAGATCACTTCTATATGACAGATGACGGCCCGCGTTGGTTTACCCAGCCAAGCCACAGCATTTACGACCCATTTGGCTTGAACAGCTAACCTGAAAACATTCAATAAACGAGCAGCACTTTCGCTGCTCTTTTTATGTTCAATGATTGATAAACTAAACTTCATCCCAATATCCATTGTTATTAAAAAGCAATCCTTCAAGGATCCCTATGAAAAACTTAAAAATTGATATCGTCTCAGATGTAATGTGCCCGTGGTGTATTATTGGGTATAAAAACTTAGAAACCGCATTGGCAGAATTAAAAGACGAAATGAGTTCGGATATTACATGGCACCCTTTTGAGCTTAATCCAGATATGCCACTTGAAGGGCAAGACTTAAACGAGCACTTGCAGCAAAAATACAGCTTAACCGAAGAAGAAAGCGCGCGAAATCGTCAAAACATGGCGGATGCGGGTGAACGAGCTGGCTTTACCTTTAATTTTGACGGTAAACGCATCATGATCAACAGCTTTGATTTACATCGCTTGCTAATGTGGGCTCGTGAAGAAGGTAAGCAAACTGAGTTAAAACTGGCGTTTTTTGAGGCACACTTCACCGATTTAAAATATTTAAATCAAGAAGATGCATTACTGGATGTGGTAGAAAAAGTAGGCCTTAACAAAGACACAGCCAGAGAAATTTTACACTCAGATAAATACGTACAAGCGGTACGCCAAGAGCAAAATAACTTTAAACAAATGGGAATAACCTCAGTACCTACTTTCATTATAAATGATAAGTACGCGCTTACCGGTGGGCAGCCGAGTGAGTCATTTATTCAAGCGCTTAAGCAAATAAGTGAAGAAGAAGCCAAGCAGGAGCAATAATTTTTCGGGTTAGGCTACATTTTGCGGCCTAACCTTATTAATTTTTTAAGTTAAACACCCGTCTGTTATTTAAATTAAGCCCGTCCTCAACATCACGATAATAGTGCTCATAAAGCGCATTTAACTCGCCGCTATCTGCTAACTTTGTTAAGCCTTGCTCTAATAACTCAATGATTGCTTTGTTATTTTCGTTTGCGTAAAAGTAATAAAAATTATCGTATTGCAGCATAATATGAGGCTCAATAACAAAGTTATACTGAGGATGTTTACGTATTTCGGCTTTTATAGCAGTTACTGAACGCGGAAAATAATCGCCAAGTCCTTCATCTAACGCTTTTAACATGCTTTCATAACTCAAATCACCATTAACTGTTAAGCCATTGTTCTTTAATACATAATAATCAGACCAACTTTGCTTTTGTAAGGCTATGAACGGCTTTAGTTGTTCAAGGGTTTTTATATCTGAAAATTCGTCCAACCGGCTTTGTTTAACCATGAGCAAGCGCTTTGAATGCAGCCCATTATAAATAGGATAACTTGTGTGGATTAAATATCTTTGCTCTGCGAGGGCGCTTGGCATAGTTAACCAAGCTAAATCAACATCACCGTTACGTTTGAGCTCTTGCAAAATCCTCTTAGTATTCATTGGCTCAATGCTGTAGGCAATATTGAGCTTTATATTAACCTCTGCAAAGCTCTTTTCTAATAACGTTAAAATATAGTAGTTTTTTGGTATGCCTTGGATGCTTGGTTTGCCAAGCTTAAGGGTGATCGTTTGCTCAGTGCGACTGGCAAACAATGACACTGCCATTAAAATCAAACTGCAGCATAAAATAATAAGCTCATAGTTATTCCAAGTTGCTTTAGCATGTAACAAACTGAACAAATAATAAGTATAGCGGCAACTTAAAATTGCGTTAGTTTATGTGCGATAAAGTACCTTAATAACATGCCAACCAAATTTCGTTTTTACTAAATGCGGTTCTAAAATTGCACCACTAAAGGCCACCTTATCAAACTGTGGAACCATTTGACCTCGTCTAAACTCACCTAAATCACCGCCTTTTTTACCCGATGGGCATGACGAATACTTTTTAGCTAAAGTTTGAAACTTTGCGCCTTTGTCTAATTGCTTGATGATGTCTTCTGCAATCTCTTTATGTTTTACTAAAATATGCAGTGCGTGCGCCGTATTTGCCATGAAAGTGCCTTTTTAATGCTTAAATTTAAACGCCGCGATTTTAGCACAGCCAATACATTCAGGCATCTATTAAAGCACTTATAAATAGTGGGCTTGGTCTTGCTTTGAAGGGATCCTGCAATAGTGATATTTACCAAATAAGGTATATCGATTTGATGCAATTTTATCATAAAGCCAATTGTTAAAACGATTTGGCAACACACTAAATATACCACTAAGTTTCCACGGATAGCCTAGCTGTTTAATCACCTCAAAAAATGCATGGCTTTGTATAAATGCTTGAGCGTTTTCAATGTAAACCATAGAGGCAAAATCAGTTGTCGAATAGCCAAAGTGCATTAATATTTGCTGCCCTTTTGGCGATTGTACACTGCACAGTTTAAACATGGCCTGAGGGTCTTGAGCAATAATAAAATTACACCACGCACTACAAAGCTTGCACTGGGCATCGAACAGTATAATTTTTTGGCTTTTTATTAGCGCGGCGGTATGGGTCATTAATTGCTTGCTCAAGTGAGGGCTTATTGCTGCACAGGTTTTTTTTGTAGCTTGCGCTGCAAAGTGCGTCTATGCATATTAAGCTGCCTTGCAGTCATTGATACATTACCGTTGTTACTGTGTAATACATGTTGAATATGCTCCCACTCTAAACGCTCGGGTGACATAATCTCTTCAGGAATTTCGGTTACTGTCGATACCGGCTCTACTTTTAGCGCTTTTAATAAGCTTGCCATATCGACAGGCTTAGTTAAATAGTCATTAGCGCCCAAGCGCATCGCCTCTACGGCTGTAGCTATACTTGCAAAGCCGGTAAGCAATACAATATGCGCCTTGGGTAACAAGTGTCGCAGCGGTGCAATAAGCGCCAGCCCATTTTCATCTGCTAACTTCATATCTAATAAAATACAATCAGGTTGCTGCTGGCGAGCCCTAAGTAAGGCCTCTGTTTGGTTATGTGCAACCTCACAGTTAAAGCTGTGTTTTGTTAAGCGCCTTACCAAAGTGGTAGCAAGGTTAATGTCATCTTCAATAATTAGCAACTTCATAGCGCCGACTCGGTTATTAATAGTGGCATTTGTATCTTGGCCACCGCTCCACCATCGGGGTGATTATAAACAGTTAACGAACCATTTAAACGCTCAAACGTGACATTTGATAGCATAACCGCTATTCCCATGCCTTGCTCGCTGGGCATGAGCTGCCCGCCTAACTCCGCTAACTCGGAGGATAAAAAACCAGCGCCAAAATCCCGAATAATTAACGCAATACTTTGCGCATCTGGCTGTTGCCAACTCAACTCTAATTGCATTTGGCCTTTTTTTTCGTTAGCAAGTGCTGCATTTTGTAATAAGTTTAAAATAGCAGGTAGCAGCATGGCATCACTTTTTAATGTGGCTTTAGGCGCCTCATTAAGCCAGTTTATTTGTTGATTAGGGTATTGTAATAGCAACGTATCATGAATTTGATTTTGCAGCTGCTCTGCTTTTATAGGTATTTGCGTGTTTTTATCTCGTAGCTGCATAGAGAGCTTTCTAAAATCATTAAGCTGAGTGCGGCATTGCAGCAAGGGTGATTGCATTTGCTGAATAATTTCATTGTTGGGATGCTCTTCTACAAGCTCTTCAAACAATAATTGTAAATTAGCAATAGGCGTTGCTAATTGATGAGTAATTTGCGCCGCTGCGCCATCGAGAGTAACCAGTTGTTCACTACGCAACTGTTTCTCTCTAACTTTAGCAATAGTGCGCTCACGTTGTTGTAAAGCACGGTTCATTGCACCAATAACCAACGCAATCACGCAGGCACTGATAACAAAATTAACCCACATGCCAATAAAGTGGCCACTCATGTTCATTTGGTGCATGCTATGCTCTGGCATTTTAATCAGTAGCATGCTGTAGGCAGCGATAGCCAGCACAGCAATATAGGCAAGCCCACGAGCGCTCAATGTAATTGCCGCTATCATAATAGGTAACAATAATAACGACACAAATGCGTTAGTTGCACCGCCACTTAAAGACAACAAAATAGTTAAAAAAAGTACGTCAGCGGTCAGTTGCATCAGCATGCCAACAGGCTTTGCTTGGCTAACATTTCTATAAGCAAAGATACTTGCTAACTGAAAAACCGCCTCAAGCGTAATAACGGCTAGCAACGGCATGAGCGCAATTTGATGCTCTAATAAAAAATAAACGCTTAACACTGCAATAAGCTGCACAGCAATGGCGCCACTGCGCAGCATTAATAACCGGCTAATAGCAGGATCGGTTTTAATTAACACAATAAGATTCACCTGATTGAATATACATTGCTTTGTTATCCATTATAAATAATGCTTTTTAAGTAATGATTTCATAATAAGCGCCTCATATTAGCTGCTCACTCAGCCGCACTCAAGCATATATGGTCAACAAAGTATTTGTATTCTATTAAGCTTAGAAAGCCTATGAGCTATTGTGTAAAACAGGCACAATCATTAAAAGCTTTTAATTAACACAATAAAAACAAGTCAATTACCTTTAAGCAAAAATGCAGCAAATAGTCCGTAAAATAGCAGTAATTACTAAGCAAACCATGCTATAAACTAGTGTTAACAGCTAATTTTTGATATAACGTCCTCATTAGACGAACACGTCATACCACTTTTAAGAGAACACACTATGCCTTACGCACATATCACTGGTTGGGGTAAATGCATTCCACCAGCAAGCATCAGCAACGACGAAATAAGCGAAATTGTAGATACAACCGATGAGTGGATCACCACACGCACAGGTATCAAGGCACGAAGAGTTAGCCATGTAAGTACTGCTGAACTTGCTAGTGTGGCTGCAAAACATGCCATTGCTTGTGCTGGCGTAGATGCAAAAGATATCGATTTAGTTATTTTAGCAACGTGCACCCCCTCAACAGTCGTTGCAAACACCGCCTCATTAGTACAAAAAAATATTGGTGCCACAGGCGCTGCAGCCATGGACACCAACGCGGCATGTTCTGGTTTCTTATATGCTTTACAAGCTGCGACAGCGCAAATTCAAGCTGGCATGATCAAAAAAGCCGTCGTTATCGCGGCTGAGCGCATGACGTGGTATGTAAACTGGGCACGACGCGACAGCGCAGTATTATTTGGTGATGGTGCCGGTGCCGTTGTGCTTGAAGCAGCAGAAACACCTGCAGGCTTATTAGGGACTAAAACCGGTTGTGACAGCGAAGATCGTGATATTTTACACATTACTAATTTTGGCAGTGATTTAAATAAATATGAGCCAATTGGTCCATCAGACCTTTTATTTGAAGGCCGTGAAATATTTAAACGTGCCGTTAAAGGCATGAGTGAAGCCTGTGACGACGTGCTTGAACAAGCCAATCTTAAGTTAGACGATATCGATGTACTAGTTCCGCATCAAGCCAATCTACGCATTATTCAAGCTATTCAAAATCGCTTAAAAGTGGATGACGAAAAAGTAATGGTCAATATTGGTGAATATGGCAACACCTCTGCTGCCACCATTGCAATTGCATTGTGTGAAGCCGTTGAGCAAGGCTTAATTAAACCGCATGCAAATATTATGTCGGCGGCATTTGGAGCTGGCCTTACTTGGGCGGCAAGCTATATAAAATGGGGCGAGCGAGTAACGCCTATTGCACTTAGTGATGCTAAGCTTCCACCGTGTAATAAAACGGGTTTAGAGCTTGTTGCACCGGCTGTAAAAGCGTGTAAAGACGCAGAGCCTAGCTAAAAGCTAATATACAACCATGCACATGTATTGATAAACAGCGCACTGCTTTTAGTGCGCTTTTTGCTTTTTAAGGAAAATATATGCAACTACTAGGCATTCATCATGTAGCCATCATTTGTAGCAACTATCCACGCTCTAAACATTTTTATAGTGAAATATTAAAACTCACGATTATTAATGAGCACTATCGTGCACAGCGTCAGTCTTACAAACTCGATTTAGCTTTACCTGATGGAAGTCAGTTAGAATTATTTTCGTTTAATGATGCGCCAAGTAGACCAAGCTACCCCGAAGCTCAAGGACTTAGACATTTAGCATTTAAAGTTGGGTGTATTAATACTGCTAAACATTATTTAGAGTCACACAATGTCATCGTCGAAAATATTAGAGAAGATGAAATAACCGGCAAAAAATTCACCTTTTTTGCCGATCCAGATGGCTTACCCCTTGAGTTATATGCACTTTAACATCTAATAACTCAAGGTATATTTAATTTAGTTAAATCGATTTTGTAGGTAAGTAAATACTGCACGAATACCCAGTGCCTCACCACCAGCTGGACGCCCAGGTAATGCACGTAAATTCCATGCCATTACGTCAAAGTGAACCCATGGTGTATTTGGCTCTACAAACTCTTTCAAATAAAGCGCAGCGGTTATTGCGCCACCAAATGGCGTACTTGCACAGTTAGCCATATCAGCCACATCGCTTTTCAAAAATGGTTTGTATTGCTCGAATAACGGCAATTGCCAAACAGGGTCGTTAACTTGCATGCCCGAGTCCATAATGGCATTTGCTACAGCGCGATCCGTTGAGAAAAAACCTGGTAGCTCTGTACCTAAAGCAACGCGGCACGCACCGGTTAATGTGGCAAAATCTATGATTAATTCAGGATCATCGTTTTGTGCTTCGCTTAAAGCATCACACAGTACTAATCGCCCTTCTGCATCGGTATTGTCTATTTCGACCATAATACCTTTACGGGTTTTTACTACATCGCCAGGGCGAAATGCATTACGCGAAACAGCATTTTCAACCGCAGGCACTAAAACACGAAGGCGTATTGGTAAGTTAGCGGCCATAATTAGCTGAGCCAGGGCAATAACATGCGCGGCCCCACCCATGTCTTTTTTCATGTTGCGCATGCCTGAACTGGGCTTTAAATCAAGTCCACCGGAATCAAAACACACGCCTTTACCGACTAACGTAATTTGTGGCGCATCGACTGCCCCCCATTTCAAGTCAAGTAATCGTGGTTTATTTTCACTCGCGCGCCCTACCATATGAACAGTTGGGTAATTTTGCTCTAATAACTCATCACCTATCCACTGCGAAAATTCACCGTCGAATGTATCTGCTAGGTCACTCATGACTTGTGATAAGTGCTGCGGCATCATATCGGCAGCTGGGGTATTAACTAAATCGCGTGCTAAATTAATGGCATCCGCTTGTTGTTTTACTTGTTCATATAATGTTTTATCAGCAATACCAAGCTGAGCTTTAGCGGTGGCTTTTTGTTTGTATTCACTAAACTCATAACCACCTAACACAAAGCCTAAAGCAAGTTGAGCAACTAAAGACTCATCACCTTGAATTTGATAACAACCCGCAGGTAATTTACTGGCAAGCTCGCCAGCAGCCCAAAAATCATCAGCGCTTTGCATTACACAAAATACCTGACTTAGCTCGCCCGTTTCTGGATTTGGTACTAGTGCGAGTCCTGATTTTTCAAAATCTGTGTTTGCTAGCCAGCGCTGTACAAAACTCGGTTGCTGCGTAAGCCAATCGGTTAGTTCGTTTTTAACGATAAATGATAGAGGAATTCCTGAAGAGGTATGACGAAGTAAAGCACTCATTAAATGACTCACATAATAGAAAATGATGCCTTAGCATAACAATAAGCACTATTAAAAGGTATAGCTAATTATGTTCTGCTAGCTTACTTCTTCTTTGAGGGCGTTGAGTCTTGCTCTTGGTTTTGTTGAGCAATTTCTTGATCAATTTCTTTAATCGGCTTATTCATACTAAAAGAACTCGGCAATACATCAACCCCTACTAACTGACCTAGTTTAACAACCAGTGGAATAGTTAATGGTGCAAACGGTAATAACGCAAAAACGCCTAGCCCTAGTCCTTTTAATATATCAACAAACTGCTCGTTGGCGCGTTTTAGTTCTGCTTTATTTGTTTGCCCTTGGGTATAACGCCTATAAATTATTAGCATTTCTTTGGTTTCTTGCCTTTCTTGGGCAAGCGCAATTTTAAGCGCGACCATAGCACGACGAAAGCGTAGTTGTTGTCGCTTTTTACTTATTTTAGCAACCCGCCAGGGCGCACGATGGATAACTTTATATAATCGCATAGCCTGTATTCTCACACAGCGCTTTCAGTTCACAAAGAATAATTTACACGCTTTATTCAATCATTTATTCTTAATGTTCATTTTCCTCAGTTTTAATTAAAAACATGCAAAAAAACATACCCAACACTAAACCCGAAAGGCCAAAATCTGATGAGTGCTGCGGCGGCGGTAGTTGCTGTCCATGTGTATGGGATGAGTACAAAGAAAAACTTGCACAGTGGAAAAAACATCATGGTGAAAATATCAATAGCAAGTCAGTTTAATTCAATAATAGAAAGTAGCTAAAATAGCTTATTTAATTAATAAACTATGTATCAATGCCTGCTTTACCCCCTTTCCCTGCCCTACTTATGATTAACTCTGCGTTATTTTTAGATAAACCATTTGTTTCAACTTGTTAAATAGTAGTTAACTACCCATTACCCTCTTTAGTTTTTTTATCTATAGTCTATTTCGAGGACTCACAGGAGGTGCGCTTAGTTTATTAAGCTTTTAGGAGTGAGTTAGCAATATCTGCTCCCCATTGAATGTGAACCGTCCACAATAAAGTCATTAAATAGACTATACAAATCAATTCTAACTGGGGATATTTAGAATGAAATTAAAAAGCAATGCGCTTCAACAGGCCATCAAATTTGCTCTAGCAACAACAGCCGCAGGCTTATTTGTTTCTGGTTCAGCAATTGCTCAAGAAGAGCAAACCGAAGTTAAAGTTAACAAAAATATGAACAACTCCCACTAAACGCTGCGCGTTTTGAAGGAGTTTCAAAAAGAAAGCCTAAGCTACCTTTTTAGGCTGGTTCCCAGCCTGAATACCTAACGCCCAGTTTAAGTTAACTTGCGCACTGGCTACATCGCGGGGCTTCTCAAATGCACAATCGCATGAGTGCCAGCGGTCTGCTATGGTTTTCTAATTCTTAGCTACGCAGTATGTGCAGGTTTGAATTGTCTTAACTTGCT
>NZ_PNCV01000080.1:0-1132 GCF_005886925.1 Pseudoalteromonas sp. S3260 | reverse complement strand
GAAGCTCTTGATCGAAGCCCCGGTAAACGGCGGCCGTAACTATAACGGTCCTAAGGTAGCGAAATTCCTTGTCGGGTAAGTTCCGACCTGCACGAATGGTGTAACCATGGCCACGCTGTCTCCACCCGAGACTCAGTGAAATTGAAATCGCAGTGAAGATGCTGTGTACCCGCGGCTAGACGGAAAGACCCCGTGAACCTTTACTACAGCTTGGCACTGAACATTGAACCTACATGTGTAGGATAGGTGGGAGACTTAGAAGCAGAGACGCTAGTTTTTGTGGAGTCGTCCTTGAAATACCACCCTTGTAGTTTTGATGTTCTAACGTTGGCCCCTGAATCGGGGTTACGGACAGTGCCTGGTGGGTAGTTTGACTGGGGCGGTCTCCTCCCAAAGAGTAACGGAGGAGCACGAAGGTTGGCTAAGTACGGTCGGACATCGTACGGTTAGTGTAATGGTAGAAGCCAGCTTAACTGCGAGACAGACACGTCGAGCAGGTACGAAAGTAGGTCATAGTGATCCGGTGGTTCTGAATGGAAGGGCCATCGCTCAACGGATAAAAGGTACTCCGGGGATAACAGGCTGATACCGCCCAAGAGTTCATATCGACGGCGGTGTTTGGCACCTCGATGTCGGCTCATCACATCCTGGGGCTGAAGTCGGTCCCAAGGGTATGGCTGTTCGCCATTTAAAGTGGTACGCGAGCTGGGTTTAGAACGTCGTGAGACAGTTCGGTCCCTATCTGCCGTGGGCGTTTGAGAATTGAGAGGGGTTGCTCCTAGTACGAGAGGACCGGAGTGAACGAACCGCTGGTGTTCGGGTTGTCATGCCAATGGCATTGCCCGGTAGCTACGTTCGGAACTGATAAGCGCTGAAAGCATCTAAGCGCGAAGCAGGCCTCGAGATGAGTTCTCACTAGACTTTTAAAGTCTCTGAAGGGCCGTTGAAGACTACAACGTTGATAGGCAAGATGTGGAAGTGGTGTGAGCCATTAAGCTAACTTGTACTAATTACCCGTGAGGCTTAACCATACAACGCCAAACGCGTTTTATGTGATAGTGAAACAAGCGAAGAAGTTAATAGACTAAAGTAGATACTTGAAGACTTTATTATCAGAATTCCAAATTTTAGT
>NZ_PNCV01000008.1:0-5661 GCF_005886925.1 Pseudoalteromonas sp. S3260 | reverse complement strand
ACTAAATTCTGTGTTGATAATACAGTGGTTTTACATAAGTGCAAAATTAGGGTTTAGGTTCAAGGTTAAAGGTTCAAGGTTCAAGGTTCAAGGTTCAAGGTTCAAGGTTCGAGGTTCAAGGTTCGAGGTGTTAGGTTCGAGGTGTTAGGTTCAAGGTTTGAGCGGCGAGTTGCGGGGAATCACCGCGTTTTAATTGTTCTGTAGGCGGGGCTTTATGCCGCGCACTTTAGTTGCGGGCAACGGGCTTCGGGTAACGGGCCTAGAAACTCGAAGCTCGAAACTCGAAGCTAAATAACAGAACCTAGTTGGAATATAGGTAAGTACATGGCCACAATTAAGCCGCCAACTAATACACCTAACACCGCCATTATTAAGGGCTCTAATAGGCTAGATAAGCCATCTACCGCGTCATCCACTTCTTGTTCGTAGATAGTTGCTACTTTTGCCAGCATGCCATCAAGCGATCCTGACTCTTCACCAATGGCGACCATTTGTACCACCATATCAGGGAATATTTTTGAATTACGCATCGCCCAATTCATTTGGTTACCTGAACTCACCTCGGCTTTTATTTCTAAAATAGCATAACGGTACACTGCGTTACCTGAGGCACCAGCTGCGGAATCAAGTGCATCTACCAGCGGCACACCGGCAGCAAAGGTGGTCGATAAAGTACGTGCATAGCGTGCCACCGCTGCTTTATTTAAAATCATGCCGACAACTGGGAGCTTAAGTATGGCGCGGTCGGTGGCATCTCTGAGTGCTAAACTTCTGAGTGCGGCTTCTTTATATATGTAGCCAAATGCCATTACGGCAATCAGTATCATCCACCAATAGGCTTGCATAAATTCAGAAATAGCGATTACAAATAAAGTAAAAGCGGGCAGCTCTGCGCCAAAACCAGCAAATATTTCTTGAAACTGTGGCACTACAAATATCAGCAAGATAGAAGTTACAATACCTGCAACCACTAAAACTGATATAGGATAAAACATGGCTTTTTTAATTTTTGATTTTAGCGCTTCTGACTTTTCTTTATAAAGGGCTACGCGGTCAAATATTTTATCCAGTGCACCTGATTGCTCACCAGAGGCCACTAAATCGCAATATAAATCATCAAAATAGCGAGGGTGTTTTCTAAGTGCGTTAGAAAGCGGCAATCCAGCTTTTACTTCATCGCCAATAGCACCCATGAGCTTGCTAACACTTTTGTTTGTTGAGCCAGAGCCTATCATATCGATCGATTGAATTAGCGGTACACCGGCCATGAGCATGGTAGCGATTTGCCGAGTCACTAAAGCAATATCTTTTGGGGTGATTTTTTGTGCGCTTTGCAAGCCAAATAAAGGTTTGGCTTTGCGTTTTACCTTTGAGGGGGTAATACCTTGTTTTCGTAACTGGGCTTTAACAAGAGATATACTAGAGCCCGATAACTCACCTTCGAGTTTTTTACCTCTAGAACTGACTCCCACCCATTGGAAGGTATCTAAGCTTTTATCTTCTTGCTTGTTTGCCATAAGGTATGTTACCTGATAATAGATATGATTTTAATTGGACTAAAAGAGCAAATAATTACTATAAAAAAGCGCTCATATAAGAGCGCTTGGTATAATTTAAAAAAAAGCTAATTATGCTTGTGGACAGCTCTTAGGTGCTAAAGTTTTATCTGTTGCTAAAGTAGTTGCACAAGTCCATTCACCTGAAGCAGCTCTTGACCAAGTGATAACAGCAGAAGATACTTGAGAAGGCGCTTTGTCTATAGCGCAAGCAATACTACCAATTCCAGTAGCTGCCAAAGAAGCAGTTATGGTGCAGTTTTGAGTAGTCGCATCTTTGACTGCTTTTAAATCAGCAACAGTAGCAACGGTTTCCCCATTATTAGCTAGAATTTCCATCTCAGTCTTAGCGCCTGTGATCTCAGCTAAACCAGCAGTTAGCTTAGACGAAGCTTGGTAATTAGAATAAGCAGGCAGTGCTACTGCTGCTAAAATACCGATGATTGCTACTACAATCATTAATTCAATTAGGGTGAAACCCTTTTGGTTTTGTTGTGTCATTGTTTGCATGTTTCCTCTCCTAAAGGATAATGTTGTGGTAAGCCAAACGGGTATAAGTTTTTAAAATGTAACTTATGTTGTTCACTTAACCTGTTACTACAAAAATAAAATCATTTTGCCAAATTTAGTGCTGTGTTTAAGCGGTAAAATATTGGCCGTTAAAACACACACTGCATGGCGGTTATTCGTTAATTTTTCCCTTACTTGAGCATAAACCTAACTATTAAAAGTTAGTTATAACCCGCGTAAGTTACAAGCTAATTGTAAAATAAACCCTATCGCTTATTTTTACTCTGTCCCTTATAAATGCCTTTTCACTCTTTATAACTAATTAAATATTTAAAACTAGTCAATATGAACGAGTCTAACACTGTTTATTGCGCTTTTGTATGTAAAAAACTTTATAAAAAACGCATTAATTTAATAACTTGTTACAAATAATCCTTTTGTATTATTTAATGCCCTTTTTAAAGTGATGTCAATCAATTAGCGCAAGAAACTATAAATAAATTTTACATTATTTACTCAAATCGCATTGATAAATCGATTGATTGTAAATTTTTTGTAAGTGCGCCACTTGAGATAAAGTCTACGCCTGCTTGCGAGTAGGCTTTTAGTGTTTCTAGGGTCATATTGCCCGATACTTCAAGTTTAGCGCGCTTACTTGTAATACTAACTGCTTGGCGTATTTGCTCTGGATTAAAATTATCTAACATAATAATGTCGGCGCCTGCGTTAATGGCTTGCTCTAGCTCATCAAACGATTCAACTTCAACCTCTATCGATTTATCGGCATGATTTAGCTTAGCTTGAGCTACTGCGTTATTAATTCCTCCACAGGCTGCTATGTGGTTTTCTTTAATTAAAAACGCATCAAACAAACCAATTCGGTGGTTTGCACCGCCGCCACATTTAACTGCATACTTTTGCAGCGCTCTAAGCCCTGGAATAGTTTTACGGGTATCGAGCAGTTGCGTGCTAGTACCGCTTAACTCTTTTACATAGTGCGCTGTAGTTGTGGCCGTACCAGAAAGCGTTTGTACAAAGTTAAGTGCGGTGCGCTCGGCTGTTAAAATAGCGCGAGCAGAACCTGATGCGGTAAATAAAGTGCTATTGGCACTGACAAAGTCGCCGTCGTTCACGCATATATTTACAACCACGCTTGGGTCGACTTGTTTAAACACTTCAATGATTAGGTCTTTACCACAAAAAATGCAGTCTTCACGGGTGATCACTTTCGCATTAGCTTGCTCTGCTTGAGGAATAAGCTGCGCGGTAATATCGCCTTGTTCAGCGCTTTGGTAATTTAGATCTTCATCAAGTGCTAAGGTAACAAGTTGACTAATTAGGGTATGCGAAATAGACATGAAAAAGCTCATAATAGATAATAAATTAACTAAATTTTACTCTGTTTAATTACTAAATAGAAGCAGCTAACAACTAAACTAATCAGCCAGCGCTTAATTTACACGTTAATCATATTTTATCGTTTAGTATTACGCTATCTTTATAGGGTTAAATCTATTAGCATCTTGATATACATCAATTTTGGTTGATTAACCTGAGCGCTGCGAGCTACGGGTAACGGGATGCGTGTAACGGGTTTATAAAATAAAGGTTCTAGGTACTTAGGTTTTAGGCAGAGATTAAGCCAAGCAGGGTGTTTGTGTTGAGTGTAGGCGGGGCTTTACGCCGCGCACATGTAGCAGCGGATTTATTCCGCGTCGGTATTAGGTTCTAGGCTCGCCGCTCGCCGCCCGCAGCCCGCCGCTCGCAGCCCGTCGCCCTTTTTAGGTTTTAGGCAGAGATTAAGCCAAGCACGGTGTTTGGGTTAAGAGCTACATAAGTTTTAAATAAATAGTATGAAAATAGATTCTTTAGGCGTTATAAATAATATTACCCAGCGTGCGTGTAGCCACTTTGACGAGCGACCTGCTCACTGCGATATTTCGCTGTTGGTTATTCATAATATTTCATTACCAGCAGGGGAGTTTAACACCCCCTACGTTGATGATTTATTTATGGGGAATATTGATTGTAATGCACACCCTAGCTTTAGTGATTTAGCAGGGCTTAGAGTATCAGCGCATTGTTTTATTAAACGCTGCGGCGAAGTTATACAGTATGTGCCTTTTGAAAAACGTGCATGGCATGCGGGGCGCTCCTGCTTTGCTGGGCAACAAAATTGTAATGATTTTAGTATAGGTATAGAGCTTGAAGGCACAGATACAATTAACTATACCGATGCGCAATATCAAAGTTTAGCTGCATTGGCGCAGGCTATTATGCAGCGCTATCCAAAAATAACAGCCAGTAATATAGTTGGGCATTGCGATATAGCCCCTGGGCGAAAAACCGACCCTGGAGCGAGTTTTAACTGGCGTAAGTTTTTTAACCTAATTAAATAACTAAGAGTAACAACATGATTTTGGTTTCAATAATAATAGCACTGATACTTGAGCGTTTAGGTGCTCGCTCTGCGCATTGGCAAATGAGTTATTACGCTAATGGCTACTTAACTCGCTCTGTTAATTTATTGACCAATAAAGGTTTATTTGGCACAGCTACGGGGTTTTTAATTTGGCTATTCCTGCCAGTGATTGCTATTGGGTGTGTGTATTTTTTATCTGACTTTGTACTTTGGCAGCTTGTTTTTAATGTGGCGGTGTTATTGGTGTGCTTTGGTTGTGCTAAACAGCGTGCTTTGTATAAGTCGTACCTCAATGCATTAACTCGAGGTGATCAAACTGCAGCTACCTTATACGCTTTGCAATTGGGACAAAAGCGCACAGAGGAGCAACAAGGAGGTGAAACCTTAGGGCAAACATTAGCGTGGGTTAATTTCAGGTTTTATTGTGCGGTTATATTTTGGTTTGTGGTATTGGGTGTTGCCGGTGCTGTTTTTTATGCGCTAGTGCGCACTTTTGCCGACTTAGTGAGTGACAATCGTGATGAAGTAATTGCTAAGCATTTTAAGTTAATCCACCGTTTATTGTTTTGGCTAGATTGGCTCCCAGCGCGTATTACCAGTTTTGGTTATTTAGTGATTGGTAACTTTAATAAAGGAACTAGCTGTTGGCTTCATTACGTGTTTGACTTTTCAAGCCCTAATCGCAAGGTGGTTACTTATACTGCATTGGCCGCCGAGCAAGTTGAAGAGCGCTACTATGGTTGCACCTTTGAAGCCACCTGTATGATCAAACTGGTTAAGCGAAATGTACTTTTCTACTTAGTATTAATTGCCTTGATGACTTTATTTGGTGGTTTAAGTTAAAGACTAGGGGTTAGGTGTTAGGTAATAGGTGTTAGGTATTAGGTGTTAGGTAGAAATTAAGCCAAGCACCGTGTTTAGCTTGGTGTTGGCGGGCTGCGCGAGCAACGGGGGCGGGCTAAAACCTCTTTACCCCCATCCTCTCTTTGTGTAATAGCTTTTAAGTAATTTATTTACCACAGAGAATGCAGAGCACACAGAGAAAGTGACAATCAATGGTTGTTCCCTCTGTGGTTCAAAAAATAAATATATTTGGTGCCTAGAGTTTTAGGTTCTAGGCAGAGATTAAGCTAAGCATAGTGTTGGGTTAATCGTAGATACCATCTCTCTTTA
>NZ_PNCV01000079.1:0-28512 GCF_005886925.1 Pseudoalteromonas sp. S3260 | reverse complement strand
CAACTATCCTGACACAGGGGGAGGTTAAGGGTTAAAGATTTTATCTTGCACCTTTTGCCTTTAGCCCTTAGCCCTTAGCCCGTCTATTAACCGCCAATAATCATCGTTAGCTTTGCTATAAACTCTTTCGCTGCTTGCTCAGAGTTAATTTTAAAAGCGACACCATAATGAATAGGCTGCGTACTTTTATAAATACGGGTAGGAAAACGGGTCATTTCACTGCTATGAAAATAGCCTTGAGTACGCACAACCCCATCAATATCAGTAAAGTCATCGCTAAACACTTCAAATGCAGGGCGGATCACAATTTTACCTTTACCTGCTTCCGCATGGGTATAAAACGCTTCTTTAGAGTTTACTAGCATATACTCAGCTATGTTTTTTATTTTAAAGTTACTTCTACACTCTAGTTTGATCAGCTGCTCGGTTAACTCGTCTGCACTAAATGCCATGTTTATCCCTATTCGTTGATTTATGTATAACCTTAACGCATACGCAATATGAAGTCTTATTTTATTGTGTTACGTGGCAGACAAATGCAAGCTTATCGTTGTTATAACTCATTCGAGTAATATTCGTTTTGCAGTAGTTGCTTAAATCAAGCCACTGCGATATAGCAGAGCCGCGTGTTAATTTACGCTGGTAAACACGGTTTTTAATTGCGTAAGCAATGGTATTTTCATCTTTTAAGATGAAATCTTGTACTTGGTTTGGCAGTCTAAGTATATCGGTAACTTGCTTAGTTTGTGGATCAAAACGCGCTAGGTGATGCTGCCCGTGTTTACTATGGCTAAATAAAAACTCAGCCTGCGCTTTATTATAAATAAGCGTGCGACCAATATCGCTTGCTACCACCTCACCTTTTGCCGCAGCAACCGAGGTATATTGCAAAGTGTGTGGTTCGCCTAAAATAAACATCACTAAATCGTTGTTACTTCCCCAAGCGTGGTAGCCTACAGGTTCAATCCAATCAAAAATACGACTTGCAGCCAACTCGGGTGCCAACGGATATTGCCATAGCTTTTGTTTACCATCGTCTTCAACGACAATCGCCGATAAGTGCTGCCCACCCGGTGTTAAAGTGGGCGAGTATTCACTTTGTGGCGTATCAGTGACCATAGAGGTTTGTTTTGATGATAAACTGTAAAGCGCAATATCTGTTTGACTCTGGTCATTACTGATTATTTCTCGGGTATAGTATAGGCCGGTGTCGGTTAAATGGGGTTGATTGTTATAGCTCGTTTTATCACTAACAATGCTTACACGTATACCATGTGGAGTATTTAAATCGGCGAGCAAAATTTGGCTTTTAGGCATACTTGCCTGAGCAATATCTAGCGTTAAAGCATTTATAGCTATAAGCCCTAACAACGGTTTGATCAGTTTCATGCTTTCTCTCGTTTTAATTTTAAGCACCTCATGATAACGTTATTTACTGATGACGTCACTTGACCTAAGTCAGTCAACTCTTTATAACTAACGGGTCATAAAAAAGAGAACAAACATGTCAGCTAAACACCCTATTATTGCAATCACCGGTTCATCTGGAGCGGGCACAACGACCACCACTAACGCCGTGAAGCATATTTTCCGTAGCCTTGATATCAATGCGGCATTTATCGAAGGTGATAGCTTTCATCGTTATACACGTCCTGAAATGGACAAAAAAATTCGTGAAGCACAGCAAGAAAGTAAACACATTAGCTATTTTGGCCGAGAAGCTAACGACTTTGGCGCCTTAGAAGACTTATTTACTAAATACGGTGAAACCGGCGAAGGAAAACTTCGTCGTTATTTACACACCTTTGATGAAGCCGTGCCTTATAACCAGTTACCTGGGACATTTACCCCATGGCAAGAACTTGAGCAAAATACAGATCTGATGTTTTACGAGGGTCTACATGGCGGTGTAGTTGATGAAGATCATGATGTTGCTAAACATGTTGATTTACTCATAGGCATGGTGCCTATTATTAACCTTGAATGGATCCAAAAGCTTATTCGCGACACCTCAGAACGCGGCCACTCTCGTGAAAAAGTCATGGACTCGATTGTACGCAGTATGGATGACTACATTAATCATATAACGCCGCAATTTTCTCGTACCCATATTAACTTTCAGCGAGTCCCCACCGTTGATACTTCCAACCCATTTAGCGCTAAAGATATCCCCTCCCTTGATGAAAGCTTTGTTGTGATTCGCTTTAGGGGGATTGATGATGTTGATTTTCCGTATTATTTGCGGATGATTGAAGGCAGTTTTATGTCGCGTATAAACACCTTAGTGGTGCCTGGTGGTAAAATGGGTCTCGCGATGGAACTGGTGCTCACGCCTCTAATAAAAGATATTATTTTGAAAAAACGCGCCTTAGCAAAGTTAGCCCCGCCTGAAATTCCTATTTAGACTCTTTTTTGTGAACCCTAACTCACGTACACTGCTGATTTTAAGTATGACGAGTTTAATATGTCGCAATCAATTAAAATTATTGTTGGGTCTAAAAACCCAGTAAAAATCAATGCCGCTAAACATATTTTTGCGATGTATTTTCCTGAGCGTGTAATCGAATGTAGTAGTGTTCACGCGCCCTCAGAGGTACCCGATCAACCCTTAGGTGAAGAGCAAACCTGCTTAGGGGCACAAAATCGCGTTAATTACTGTAAAAACCACTATCAGGCAGACTACTATGTGGCGATGGAAGGTGGTGCAGCGCAATTTAGCTATGGTGCGGCAACCTTTGCCTATGTAGTTATTGATAATGGCGCACAGCAAGTTACAGGCCGAAGCAGTAACTTACCCCTGCCCACTGTGTTTTATAAAGCATTGCTTCAAGGTGAAGAGCTTGGTGACGTGATGGATAAAGCCTTTAATACCACCAATATTAAACAGCAAGGGGGTGCTATTGGCTTGTTAACTGATCATCATGCAACACGAGAAAGTACCTATACTCAAGCGCTGACACTCGCCATGGCGCCTTTTCTTAATCCCACTCTATATAATCAATAACGGATGTTTTAATGAAGTATAACTACGTATTATTTGATGCCGACGAAACCTTATTTAGCTTTAATGCCTTTGCTGGCCTTAAAAACATGCTAGCAACCTATGACATGGATTTTACCGAGGCAGATTATGCCCATTATCAAAACACCAATAAGTCATTATGGATTGCTTATCAAAACAACGAGATCACCTCAAGTCACTTACAAGTAACTCGTTTTAGCGAACTGGCAAATAAACTAGATGTGCCAGCTCAACAGCTCAATGATGATTTTTTATCAGCAATGGCCGAAATTTGTATGCCTTTACCCGGCGCCGTTGAATTATTAAATGCCCTTAAACCCCATGCCAAGCTGGGCATTATTACCAATGGTTTTTCTCAGTTACAAGCACGTCGCCTAGCGCATACAGGGCTGCAAGATATGTTTGACTGGTTGGTTATTTCTGAGCAAGTCGGCATTGCTAAACCTGCAAAAGAGATATTTGAGCACACCTTTAACTTAATGGGTAATCCACCGAAAGAGCAAATTTTAATGGTCGGTGATACCGCCAGCAGTGATATTCTTGGCGGTCAAAATGTGGGAATTGACACTTGTTGGCTGCAACATCCTGGCGTGAACTTGCCTGAGGGAATTAAACCAACATATCAGGTAACCCAGCTTAAACAGTTGCAAACTATATTAGGACTTTGATAATAAAAGCCTGAGTGTAATTTAGCTGTTTAGCTAATTAACAAACAAAAAAATGACGCTAATAAGCGTCATTTTTTATAACTGTATATAAGTGATTAACTAATTAGGCGTTAGCTAGCTCAAGGCCGGGTGCAGGCATCGTCACAGGCGTTTCAAAGGTTGCCCACTCCCATGCTGACTCAGTTGCCATAATTTTGCGTAGTAACTTATTATTTAAATCATGACCTGATTTAAATGCGGTTACTTTGCCTAAAAGGTTGTGACCTGTCATAAACATGTCACCTACACAGTCTATAATCTTATGCTTGACGAACTCGTCTGCGTAACGCAAACCGTTCGGATTTAAAACTTTAAATTCATCAAGTACCACTGCGCTATCCATGCTGCCACCTAGTGCTAGGTTGTTCGCATGCATGTATTCAATGTCTTTCATAAAGCCAAAAGTACGCGCACGGCTTATCTCTTCAGTAAAGCTTTGTGCCGTAATATCTAAACCAACGCGTTGGCGGCTTTCATTGATTGCAGGGTGATCGAAGGCAATTTCGAAATCGATGTGGAATCCGTCGTAAGGTTCTACTTCGGCCCATTTATCACCTTCTTCAATACGTACTTTTTCTTTAATACGAATAAAGCGTTTTGCAACATTTTGCTCTTCAATGCCGCCTTTTTGTAATAAATAAATGAATGGCAATGCACTACCATCCATTATTGGTACTTCTGAGCTATCAAGTTCAACAATTAAATTGTCGATTCCCATTGCCGCAACCGCCGCAATTAAGTGCTCAGTAGTCGATAAGCGAACGCCATCTTTGTTAATTAAACAGGTACACAATTGCGTATCACCAACGGCTTCAGGTGTTGTTTCAAAATCAACAACCGGATCAAGGTCGACACGACGAAATACAATCCCAGTATTTGCGCTCGCAGGTCGGAGAGTTATTGTGACCTTCTCACCTTTATGAAGTCCAATTCCTATGGCTTTGACTACTTGTGCAATCGTACGCTGTTTAATCATAGGTTCGCTCACTTTAGTATATATTACAGTTAGACGGCGGAGTGTAGCATAAATACGGTATAACTACAATATTCGTTCACATTTCGCACAAAAGTACTGTTTTTTATTAATCTGCTTGTTTACGTAAAAAAGCAGGGATGTCGAAATAATCGCCACCTTCAGATTTATCTGTTTTCTTAGCACTACTTGACGACGTATTCGCTGAAGAACTTGAAGAGCTCGTCGATGTGCTTTGCTCTTTTGATTCTGTTTGCAATGTCGTGTCAGGCTCTTCAGTCGTGCTTGCGCCTTGGCTTGCAAAGCTAGGAACATACATGCTGCTGCTTGTTTGCGTGCTTGAACTGGCTACATCAGAACCTGATGCTTTTTTAAAGCCATTATCTACAATACCAAACTGTGGACGACGATCGCCGCCTAAGCCAGTTGCAACAACCGTTACACGTAGCTCGTCTGTCATTTCAGGGTCGATTACCGCACCCACAACCACCGTTGCGTTTTCAGACGCTAGCGCCTTAACGTGATTACCTACGATTTCAAATTCTTCAATCGCGATATCCATGCCGGCAGTAATATTAACCAAGATACCTTTAGCACCGGTTAAATCAACGTCTTCTAGTAATGGGCTTGAAATAGCCGCTTCTGCTGCTTCTTGTGCACGATCAGGACCCGAGGCAGATGCAGTCCCCATCATGGCTGTACCCATTGCAGACATAACAGTACGTACGTCGGCGAAATCCACGTTAATTAGACCCGAGCGTGTGATTAGCTCAGCAATACCCTGTACCGCACCAAATAATACGTCATTTGCTTTAGCAAACGCATCCAGTAAAGTTGTCCCTTTACCTAATACTTTTAGTAATTTGTTATTTGGAATAGTAATTAACGAGTCCACGATTTCAGACAATTCGCTAATCCCCTGCTCTGCAGCAGCAGCACGTTTTTTACCTTCAAAATCAAATGGACGCGTTACAACTGCCACGGTTAGAATGCCCAGCTCTTTAGCAATTTTAGCCACGACTGGCGCTGCTCCGGTCCCTGTACCGCCGCCCATACCTGCCGCTATAAATACCATATCGGCGCCTTCAAGGCTGGCACGAATCGTTTCTGCGTCTTCTTCAGCCGACTGACGGCCTACTTCAGGGTTTGCACCCGCACCTAACCCAGAGGTTATTTGCGTACCTAATTGTACCGTTACATCAGCGGCTGAATTACGTAATGCTTGTGCATCCGTATTCGCTGCAATAAAACGAACACCTTCTATTTGTTGTTTTACCATGTGCTCAACTGCGTTACCGCCGCCGCCACCAACACCGATTACTTTTATTACAGCTTCTTCGCTGTGTTGTTCCATTATATCAAACATATTTACTCTCCGACTTGAGTACTAAAACTCGCCTTGAAACCATTTTGTGATGCGGTTCCACCAATTATTATTATCATCCGCTTTCGACTTTTGTGCATTCATCGACTGCATAGTACGCCCGTATTGTAACAAACCTACAGCGGTTGCGTACGATGGATCATCAACATAATCAGTTAAACCTACTACACCAATTGGTTTACCTATTCTTACTGGCATCTGAAAAATATCTTCAGCCACTTCCATTGCGCCAGTCATTTTAGCAGTTCCGCCAGTAATGACGAGACCTGCTGCAATTTGGTCTTCTAATCCTGAACGACGAATTTCTTCCATCGCCAGTTCAAATAATTCTCTAAAACGTGGCTCAACCACTTCTGATAACGTGTGCCTAGACATCAGTCTTGCTGGTCGCCCACCTACGCTTGGCACTTCAATCGTGTCTTCGCTGCTCGCCATTTGGCTACTTGCACAGGCATATTGTACTTTGAGTGACTCAGCATGTGATATAGGTGTACGAAATATTTTTGCAATATCACCGGTTACTTGGTTACCTGCCACCGGAATAACCGCCGAATGACGCAGCGCACCATTAATATAAATAGTGATATCCATAGTACCACCACCAATATCAAGCACCGCAACACCTAACTCTTTTTCGTCATCCGTCAGTACGGAATAACACGAAGCAAGCGCTGTGAATATAAGTTGGTCAACTTCAAGCCCGCAACGTTCAACACATTTTTCTATATTTTTAGCCATGTCGTTGGAACAGGTAATAATGTGCGCGCGTGCTTCCATGCGCACACCGCTCATGCCGAGTGGGTTTTTAATCCCCTCTTGCATGTCAATGCTGTACTCTTGCGGCAAAGCATGCAACATTTTGCGTTCAGCTGAAATTGGCACTGAACGAGCAATGTGTATTACATTTTCAATGTCTTCATCGGTTACTTCGGTGTTATTAATAGCCACAACACCGCTTTCGTTCTGACACTGAATATGCTTGCCAGAAATACCCAAATAAACCGAGCTAATACGACAATCAGCCATCAATTCGGCTTCATCTATAGCGCGGCGAATAGACTCAGACACTAAATTTAAATCGTTAACACCGCCTTTATCCATTCCATGAGATACTTGGCTCCCCACGCCAACAATGCTGAGCTTGTTATCTGTGGTGATTTCACCTACCGTGGCCACTACTTTAGAAGTGCCAACGTCTAATCCAATCACTAGGTTTCTTTCTGCTGACTTAGTCATGCCTTACTCTTTATTATAATTGCTGTTCTTGCAGTGGCTTATAGCTCACTGCAAGGCCGGTATCGTAGCGTAAATCAATTGCATCTATCTGTGCATCAGCACGTTTTTCTATACGTGAATAAACGTCTATAAAACGTTGTACACGTTTGGCTTTATCTTTGCGTCCTAAATTTAAACGCACACCGTTATCTAACCAAAGTTGCCACGAAAACCGCTCAGATAGCGCAAGGCTAGTGAGCGTTAATGCATTGACTTTGAGCATTTCATCAAACTGTTTAAACGCTACCCATGCTTCTTTTTCACTGCCCTCTGGCCCATATAGTTGGGGTAAAGTGACACTTAATTTATCACTTTTTGCTTCAAACGCGTCACCGCTTTGATTAATCAGCAAGTCACTATTCCAGTGAGCAACTGCTTGATGTTCTACCACGTAAACTTGAATGGTATCAGGCCATTGCTTTCTTACCGATACCGTTGCAACCCAAGGCAGCTCTTGTACTAAATGCTGAACTTGCTTTACGTTTAGCTCAAAAAAACTACTTAAATCTGCTTTTTTTATTGCCGCTGTTATTGCTTTTTCATCGGTGTACTTAGGGTTCCCCAGCACCGTTAAATGCTTAATTTGTGCATCTTTATTTTCAACTAACCAGTGCGAAACCCCACTGGTTATTTCAATTAACCCTATCACCACGGCTAGAAAAAAACTCACTCCAAAAATCAGCGACCAGTTAAGTTGCTGTTTTAGTTGCTGCGCTTTCTCTAAAAAGGGATGCATATTAAAGGGTTTGCTCCAAAATGCGAACAACTAATTGCTCAAAACTTGCCCCGTTGGCTTTTGCTGCCATTGGCACCAATGATTTTTCTGTCATGCCTGGTACGGTATTCACTTCTAGTAAGTAAAAATGCCCTTGTTCATCTTGCATCGCATCGACTCGTCCCCAGCCACTTGCACCCACTAAATCAAACGCATCAAGCGCCATCGCTTGTAATTTTTGAGTATCCGATAGTGATAAATCAGCAGGGCAATGATATTGCGTACTACTTGACTGATATTTAGCTTGGTAGTCATAAAATCCGTTTGGGGTGCTCATTTCAATCACAGGTTGTACTTCATCACCCAAGACCGTAATGGTAAATTCACGACCCGTTATCCACTGCTCCACCAATACTTGGCTGTCGAACTTAAATGCATTAGTGAGCGCATCTTCAAGTTCTTCTGCAGAGCTTGCTTGCGCCATACCGATACTGGAGCCTTCGTGCGATGGCTTAACCATTACCTTTTTAAATTGCGCCATAATAGCATTGGCATCAAAGCCTTTTTTAGCATCAACCACAGCGTACGGTGCAGTGCTTAAACCTGCCGATTTAAACAAATGCTTACAACGAATTTTATCCATTGCCAGTGCCGAACCCAGAACATTACTGCCGGTATACGGCAGGTTCATAAATTCTAAAGCACCTTGTACCGTGCCGTCTTCACCACCACGCCCATGTAAAGCAATAAAAACGCGATCAACCTTTAACTCATTTAATTCCCATAACGAACGATTTTGTGGATCAAACGCTATCGCATCAATGCCAACGTCTAACAGCGCATTTAATACCGCTTGACCAGATTTTAATGACACGTCACGCTCTGCTGAATTTCCACCTAGCAGCACCGCCACTTTACCAAACTGGGAATTTACCTGTGTCATACTTCACCTTGCTTTAATTTTTCTATCGACATATTCGTGGCTGCTAAATTTTTAACAAGCTGACCTATGTTACCCGCACCTTGTGTGAGCACTAGGTCGTTATTTTGTAGGCAGTTGGCAAGTACGCCCGCAAGCTCTGAGCTTGAGGCTACATGTAATGGCTCTTTGCCACGCTGGCGCAAACTACGGCATAAACTTTTACTATCGGCGCCAACAATCGGCTCTTCGCCAGCACTGTAAACATCGAGTAATAAAAGCTGATCAACCTCAGCCAATACCTTAACAAAATCTTCGTATAAATCGCGAGTACGCGTATAACGGTGCGGCTGATACACCATCACTAAACGCTTATCAGGCCAGCCTTCCCGTGCTGCGGTGATAGTAGCGGCCACTTCTGACGGGTGATGACCATAGTCATCAACAAGCATCACGCTGCCGCGTTCATTTTCAAATTCACCGTAGTGCTGAAAACGACGGCCAATACCTTCAAAAGTATCTAAAGCCGCTAAAATTGCATGATTCGCAATATTTTGATCTTTAGCCACGGCAATCGCTGCGGTTGCATTAAGGGCATTATGTTTACCCGGCATATTCAGCTTGGCGGTTAAACTCTCACCTTGTTTATTAGTCACCGTAAATTGGCATGTGTTCGCTGTTTGGCTAAAGTCACTCATTCGATAATCAGCCTCGTGTGACTCACCGTAAGTGATCACCGGACGACCAAAACGGGGGATCAATTCAGCAGCAACGTCTGAATCAATACACACCACCGCTAACCCGTAAAACGGCAGGTTATGAATGAATTCAACATAAGTATCTTTCATTTTTTCTAAACTACCGCCGTAGGTTTCCATGTGATCTTCTTCAATATTAGTGATCACCGACACCATAGGCTGTAAGTGCAAAAATGAGGCATCGCTTTCATCTGCTTCGGCGATTAAAAAGTCACTTTTACCTACCTTAGCATTGCTGCCAGCACTGTTAAGCAAACCACCAATAATAAAGGTTGGATCGAGCCCGGCTTGTGCATAAATGCTCGCAATTAAGCTGGTTGTGGTCGTTTTACCATGGGTGCCCGCAATGGCGATACCGTGGCGAAAGCGCATCAGTTCAGCTAACATTTCTGCACGACGAACCACCGGAATACGCGCAGCTTGCGCGGCTTGAATTTCAGGATTTGTTTTATCTATTGCACTTGAAACCACCACCACATTGGCGTCTTTTACGTTATTTTCATGATGGCCAATAAATACTTCAGCACCGGCTTTAATTAAACGCTCAGTCATTGCGCTGTGAGCTATATCTGAACCGGTAATACGGTAACCTTCAAAAGCAAGTACTTCTGCAATGCCACCCATGCCTGCACCGCCAATCCCTACAAAGTGAATAGTTTCAATGCGGCGCATCGCTGGGCGTGTATATTTTTCTTTTGCTAATGTTTGTTTCACTTATGTTCTCTTATTTGTTACTTGCTCACAGTGCATCGCTACGCTTGCTGTGGCATCTAAAATAGCTTGCTGTTTTGCTTTGCCTGCCATTTTAGTTATTAATAAAGGTTCGGCTAAATAGGGGCTTAAAAGTTCAACAATACTGCGCTGATTAAATTGCCCTTGTGGCATTAATAACGCCCCTTCTGCCATTACTAAATACTGTGCATTGGCTGTTTGATGGTCATCAACCGCGTGTGGAAACGGCACAAATACCGCCATTTTACCCGCTGCGGCAATTTCACTTACCGTAAGCGCACCCGCACGACAAATCACAATATCTGCCCAGCTATAAGCGGTATCCATATCATCAATAAATTCAGCAACGGTCACTTGCTCATTGCCCATTTGTTGCTGCTGGTAACTTTCACTTACACTAGCAAGGTGCCCTTTACCGGTTTGATGCCAAATATTAATGGCACAAGTATCATTTAAGCGCTTAAATGCTTCAGGTAGTGTTTGGTTAAGTACTTGCGCACCTAACGAACCACCCACCACTAAAATATTTATAGGGCTGTTTACTTCGCGCTTAGGTATATCAACCACGCTCTGGCGTACAGGATTACCTACCAGCTCTGCTTTGCCATTGGCAAAAGCACTGGGGAAAGCCGCTAACACGCGATTAGCACATTTAGCCAACCACCTATTACTCATGCCTGCTACGGCATTTTGTTCGTGAATCACCAAAGGAATACCCAGGCTTTTTGCCGCAATACCTGTTGGGCCAGTTACATACCCCCCCATTGCTAAAACGACATCAGGGCGTTGTTGTTTTAATACCTTACGCGCCTGCAATATTGCATTAATAACCATGAATGGCGCTTTAATAAGGCGTTTTAAACCATTCCCTCGCACGCCTTTTACGTCAATAAAATCAATTTCTATGTTGTGCTTGGGCACGACACTGGCTTCCATTCTATCTGGGGTACCTATCCAGCTAACTTGCCAACCTTGCTGTTTGAGATAATCAGCAACGGCAATCCCTGGAAAAATATGTCCACCTGTGCCCCCTGCTACAACGACTATTTTTTTACTCATCGCTTAGCTCCACCTGACGTGGCTTGTTTCGTTGCCATCTTGGTCTCAAAATCTACACGCAATAAAATACCGGTTGCTATGGTCATCATTAATAAACTTGAGCCACCATAAGAAATAAACGGCAAGGTTAATCCTTTGGTTGGTAAAATACCGGCACTGGCGCCCACATTCACCATAGTTTGAAACGCAAACCAAATACCAATTGCTAAGGCTAAGTAGCCTTCATATTCTTTGCCGTTTTTAAGCGCGTTTTGGCCAATGAGTAAAGCTCTAAATACTAAAGTACCGAGTACCATTAAAATACTCAGCACCCCCATAAAACCTAACTCTTCAGCAATAACAGCAAAAATAAAGTCGGTGTGCGCTTCTGGTAAATATTGTAATTTTTGTACGCTGTTTCCTAGGCCTTGGCCAAACCAATCGCCTTGACTATAAGCCATTAGTGATTGCACTAATTGGTAGCCTTTGCCAAAAGGGTCATCCCAAGGTTCTAAAAAGCCAACCACACGCGCCATACGATATGGCTCTAACACAATAAGCCCAACCACTAGCGCAATACCGGTTAAAATAAGTGCAAAAAACTGCCAAAGCTTGGCACCGGCTAAAAACAACAAACCAACCGTAGTAACAAACATCACCACCACAGTCCCTAAATCGGGCTGCATTAAAATAAGTGCTGCATAAACTGCAAATACCGCTATGGGTTTAGCAAAGCCTTTTATGTTTTCTTGAACTTCATTGCGCTTACGTACTAAGTAGCCTGCGATATAACTAAAGAAGAACAACTTAGCGAGCTCCGAGGCTTGAATATTAAACGGTCCTACGGGTATCCAGCGGGTCGAACCATTGACTTCACGTCCTACAATAAGTACCACTAATAACAGTACTAAACCGATTAGTAATAAATAGGGGTTAGCTTTTTTCCACCACGACATAGGTACTTGAGTACTAATGCAAAATAAACAAAACGATAGCCCTAAAAAAATGCCATGGCGGATAGTAAAATGATAAATATTACCAAACAGTCTATCGGCTGTCGGCATTGAGGCACTGGTTACCATCACAAAGCCCACACCAATCAGCATTAGCATGCAATAAAGCAGTGGCACATCATAAAGCTGCGCTGAAGGTTTAGGGGTGAGAGCCTCTTTAATATCCGCAAAAGCAATCATGACTGCCCCTGCAATACACATTGCACAAAATCATCGCCGCGTTGCATATAATTGTTATACATATCAATGCTGGCACAGGCAGGTGCGAGTAAAACGGTATCGCCCGATTTACTTAATTGCTTTGCAAGCGCCACAGCCTCAGACATATTATTGGTTAAATGGCCTTTAGCACTGAGTGCCACTAAATCTTTGGCATCTTTACCAAAACAAATCAGCGCTTTTACATGCTTTTCAATATAAGGCTTTAACACCTCTAAATCAGCACCTTTAGCATCACCACCAGCAATCACCACTAGGTTTTTGTGCTTACCCGCTAAACTATCTATTGCCGCCACTGTTGCGCCTACGTTGGTGGCTTTAGAGTCGTTAAAGTATTTAACGCCATTAAACTCACCCACAAACTGACAACGGTGCGCTAAGCCATTAAATTGAGATAATGCGGTTTTGTAGTGCGCCTTAGTAATTGCAAATGGGCTGAGTAATGCCATCACTGCCAAGGTATTTAAATAGTTATGCTTACCCACAACGGCTAAAGCACTTACTGGTAAATAAGCTTCGTCCTTTACCATAAAGTGCGCTTCGTTATTGTGCTGTGCTAAGTGGTAATTGCCTTGTGTTTCACCAAAACTCAGTTGTGGTGCTAACGTGCGACTCACAGGGTGTGTTTGCTTATCGTCAGCATTAATCACTAAGTGTTCAGCACCGTTATAAATACTTAATTTTGAATCTATGTAGGCTTGGTAACTATCATAACGATCGAGATGATCTTCTGAAATATTAAGCACGGTTGCACTGGTGGTTTTTAGGCTGCGTGTGGTATCAAGCTGAAAACTTGATAGCTCCAATACAAATACATCAAAGTCACCGTCAAGCAAATCCAGTACCGCTGTGCCAATGTTGCCACCGAGTGCCACTTTATAACCTGCGGTTTTTAATACTTCGTAGGCAAGTGTTACTACGGTTGATTTGCCATTTGAGCCTGTTACAGCAACGACTGGTTTGCTATTAATGCGCGCAAATAACTCAACATCACCAATCACTTCAACGCCTGCGTTAATTGCCTTCGCAACCGCAGGGTTTTTTAAGCCCAGCCCGGGACTAATAATAATCATATCGCAAGCACTGAGCGCCGCATTTTCTAAGTCACCAAAGTGAGTTTTTAATTGAGGTGCGTGCTGATTGAGCCAATCAACACCTGGCGGATTCTCTCTGCTATCGACCACATAAGGCTGTATTGATTGAGATAATAAAAAACGCACAATGCCCAGACCGGTTACACCGAGTCCGAGCACTGTTATGTGTTTATTTTTTATCTCGTTTAAATACTGCATTTATCGGATCTTTAATGTCGCAAGGCCAGCGAGTACCAGCACAATAGAAATTATCCAAAAGCGCACAATAACGCGTGGCTCCGGCCAACCTTTAAGTTCGTAATGGTGATGAATAGGCGCCATTCTAAAAATGCGTTGCCCACGTAATTTGTAAGAGCCAACTTGTAAAATTACCGATAGCGCTTCCATTACAAACACGCCCCCCATAATAATCAGTAACAGCTCTTGGCGAACAAGTACGGCAATAATCCCCAATGCACCACCCAGTGCTAATGAGCCTACATCGCCCATAAATACTTGCGCCGGATACGTGTTAAACCATAAAAAACCTAACCCAGCCCCTACAATAGCGGTACATACCACAACCAACTCACTCGCCAGTGGTAAATGCGGAATATGCAAATAAGCCGAAAAATTAATATTACCCGTTAAGTAAGCAATAATGGCCAGTGCTGCAGCCACTAAAATAGTAGGTACAATGGCTAAACCGTCTAGACCGTCGGTTAAATTAACCGCGTTTGACGTGCCCACCAACGCAAAGTAGGTGATCACGATATAAAACAACCCCAGCTGTGGCAGTACATCTTTAAAAAATGGCACAACAAGAGATGTTTCTGTCGCTTGTGTGCTGCTCATGTAAAGCGCAGTGGCTACAACCAGTGCAATTACCGATTGCCAAAAGTATTTCCACTTTGCAATAAGTCCTTTTGGATCTTTACGGATCACCTTACGGTAATCATCAATAAAGCCCACAATACCTAATGAGCCAATTACAAATAAAGTGGCCCATACGTATTTATTAGACAAGTCTGCCCATAATAATGTGCTGGTAAAAATAGCCCCTAAAATAAGTAAGCCACCCATGGTCGGTGTACCCGATTTAGATAGGTGCGATTGCGGACCATCATCACGTACTGTTTGCCCTATTTGCATGCGTTGCAGCGCACGAATTAACTTAGGACCAAAATACAACGACATCATCAATGCAGTTAAAATACCTAAAATGGCACGCAGGGTTAAATACGAAAAAACATTAAAGCCACTATAATATTGAGTTAAATACTCAGCCAGCCAAACTAACATGATGATACTCCATTGATGGCTTGTTGCTGGCCATTAACTAAATCGGTTACTAAAAGCTCCATGCGAGAACTGCGTGATCCTTTCACGACAAGGGTAATTTTTTTATCTACTTTGCTAATGCTATTTTGAATTTGCTGCAGCATTTGCTCACGATTAGAGAAATGGCGATTTGGCAGCCCAAATACATCACTGGCACATTTACTTAATACTCCGAGTGTAAATAACTCATCAATGCCTTGCGCTAATGCGTATTCACCGACTTCTTGATGATATTTACGTGCATCTTCGCCAAGTTCACCCATATCACCGAGTGCCAAAATACGATGACCTTGAATATCACTAAGTAAATCAATCGCAGCTTTCACCGACTTTACGTTGGCATTATAGGTATCATCAATAATAGTGAGTGAATCACTGGCTTCAATTAGGTTAACCCGTCCTTTAACTTCACCCATGGTCGCTAACGCGCTGGCAATTTCCTCAAGTGACACGTCAAACTCACTGGTTAACGCCGCAGCAATAAGCGCGTTACTAATATTATGTTTACCTGGCAGTGCTAACTTAACCGGCACACTGTGTTGCTTGGTGCACAAAGTAAAGCTTGCGCGAGCTTGTGCATCTAGGCTGATGTCTTCAGCCCAAATATCGAGCTTTTCACTACTCGAAAAACATTTAATATTGCGCGTTGCTAACTTATCAAGCCAATATTGACTAAAGTCACTATCGCAATTGACGATGGCGATGCCATCCTCTTTTAATCCGTCGTAAATTTCGCCTTTTGCTTGTGCCACACCCTGCAGGCTACCAAAGCCTTCCAAGTGGGCAGCAGCAACATTACACACCACAGCTACATCCGGTTTGGTCATCGCGGTGGTGTACGCAATTTCACCTATGTGGTTAGCGCCTAATTCAATAACCGCAAAGCGATGTTGTGGCTCTAATCTGAGTAAAGTTAACGGTACGCCAATGTCGTTATTAAAATTACCTTTAGTGGCTAATACATCCCCTTTACTTGATAAAATAGCGGCACACATTTCTTTAACTGTGGTTTTACCTACGCTGCCAGTAATAGCGATAGTTTTAGGTGCAACTTGCGCCATCACTGCTGTACCAATTGTGCCTAATGCAATACGGGTATCGGCAACTACAAATTGAGCAATATCGGTATCAACAGCGTGATCGACAATCACGCCTATAGCGCCTTTTTGTTTTGCTTGTTCAATAAATTTATGACCATCAAAATTTGGGCCCTTAAGCGCCAAAAACACTTCACCATCACACAAAGTACGGGTATCGGTGTTTATATTTATCACCTTGCGATTATCACCTTGATAATCGGTTGCTAGCACATTAGCTAGCCAATCAAAATCCATTGGGATCATGCTTGAGACCCTCTTACTGCTTTTTTTAATTGTTGTTGTACAAATTGACGGTCGCAAAAATCGATGCGTGTATCGCCTATAATTTGATAGTCTTCATGCCCTTTACCGGCAATTAAAATAACCTCACCGGCTTTTGCGTTATCTATAGCAAATTGTATCGCGGCACCGCGTTCGGCCTCTAAATGAGCGTTTTCTGGATGCTCTAATCCCGCAGCTACACCATTAATAATGTCATTAGGGTCTTCAGAGCGTGGGTTATCACTGGTAATGATCACTTTGTCTGCAAACTGCTCAGCAGCTTGTGCCATTAGTACACGCTTTCCTTTATCTCTGTCGCCGCCACAACCAAACACACAACTCACGCCACCTGGTACATGTTGCTGCAGCGCTTGTAAGGCTAAAGCCAACGCATCTGGCGTATGCGCGTAATCAACAACGCAAGTAGGCATACTTGGCGCTGTAAATGCTTGCATCCTGCCGGCTACCGGCTGTAAATACTCACATCCTGCTACTAACTGTGTTAATGGATAGCCTAGCGCTAATAGCGTTGCTAACGCAGCCGTTAGATTATAAAGGTTAAATTCTCCAAACAGCGGTGATTTTATGGCAACATCACCCCAGCTAGTAGTTAATTGCGCCGAAATACCGGTTGCTGAATACTGAACATCTGAAAAATATACAAACTGTGCATTTTTAGGGGCTAAGTTTTTACGGCCATAACAAATAAGACTATTAAAGCTGTATTTTTCAATCCATTGTTCTGCTTGTCCGTCATCCTGATTAAGAATGACATGATCAGCATCAAAATCACGAAACAGCATCAATTTAGCATCACCATAGCTTTGCATATCGCCATGGTAATCTAAGTGATCGCGCGACAAGTTAGTAAACACAGCGGCTTTAAAATGGCATTGATCAACACGGTGCTGTACCAAACCATGCGATGACACTTCCATAGCAACCAATTGGTGTTGCTCATTTTTTAAGTCGCTTAAAATACGCTGTAAATCGACTGCTGAAGGCGTAGTATTTTGCAGTGGTGTTAAGTTATCTGGATGGCCGTAGCCTAAAGTGCCAATAATAGCGGCTTGGGTATGACAAAATTGCGCTAAATGAGCAATCATTGCTGTGGTAGTCGATTTACCATTGGTGCCCGTTACGCCAACTAAATCTAAGTGCTTGCTCGGTTGTTGGTAAAATTGACTCGCCAATACAGGCAGTTTCTTATTCAATTCTGAGACTAAATAAAGCGGCTCAAAATCACTTTCAAATTCACACAGTCTGTCGGCAATAATTGCACTGGCACCATTTTCAATTGCTTTACTAATAAAGTGCCCACCATCTAACTGGTGCCCTTTTATCGCCACAAACACATCACCTGGTTTTACATCGCGGCTATCTAAACGCAGCTCGTTTACCATTAAACGTGCTGCATCTATTTCTAAATGTTTTAAAATTGTGTGTAAATCACGCACCATCATCTTTGCCCTTCACGTATGCCACCGAGTCTTTGTCTGGGGCAACGTTTAAAATTCTTAATGAATTAGAGATTATTTCTGCAAACGCTGGACCTGCCGTTGCGCCGCCATAATAAACATCTCCACCGGGCTCGTTGATTAATACCACAACGGCTAATCGCGGGTTACTCGCAGGGGCAACACCCGCAAAATAACCCACATATTCGTCACCATAGCCCCCTGCGGCGGCTTTTTTAGAGGTGCCTGTTTTACCAGCAGCACGGTAACCATCCACTTTAACGCGGCGTGCGGTACCGCCTTCTTCAAATACGCTTTCCATCATATGGACAACGGCTTCAACATCTTCTTGTTGAAAGACACGCTCACCTTCAGGTATAGAATCTTGCTTTAGTACAGTAAGCGGACGATTAACCCCGCCTGCCCCTAACATGGCGTAAAAACGTGCCATTTGCGCGGTACTCACGGCAATATTGTAACCAAACGAGAGCGCTGCAATTTCGTGATCTGACCAACGGCGATTAGGGTAAAATAAGCCACTACTTTCGCCTACCATGCCAGTACCACTATCACTGCCAAACCCCACTTTTTGATACAGGCCCACAAAGTACTCTTTGGGTACTGTTTGGCTTATTTTGGTTACTCCCATATTACTGGAGTATTTTAAAATTTCGCGCAGCGTCATTTCGCCATGATTACGGGTATCTTGTACTAAGCTGCCTCCTAAGCGCATCCAGCCTGGGTAGGTATCAACTTTGTCATCCGGTTGGATTGTGCCGTAGTCTAATCCAGCTAAAATGGCTAGAGGCTTAACAGTTGAGCCGGGTTCAAACAAATCGGTAATAGCGCGGTTACGACGTTTATGAGGAGCCGCCCCGCTTAAGTTGTTAGGATTAAATGATGGGCTATTGACCATGGCCAAGACTTCACCGGTTTTAACATCTACTACCATGGCAGAACCTGAGGTCGCTTTATAAGTTAATACCGCTGATTTAACTGCTTTATAGGCAATGGCTTGAATTCGCTGATCAATACTTAGCTGAATGCTTTCAGGCTCTACTCGCTCGCGCTCATCAAGTACTTCAACTTCACGCCCTTGCGCATCTTTGCGAATGGTACGGCGACCTTCTTCACCGGTTAACGCGTTTTCATAAAGCTTTTCTATGCCCTCAATGCCTTTACCATCAATATTGGTAAACCCAATAACATGCGCACTTACTTCACCAGCAGGGTAATAACGTTTTGATTCATCTAATAAATGAATACCAGGTAGGCGTAAATCACCGATGTAATTAGCCACAGCGGGAGTCACTTGGCGTTTTAAATACACAAAGCGACGAGTAGGATCATCAAGTAATCGCGTGTTAATTTTACTAGGCTCAATGCGCAACACATCAGCCAATTCACGCCAGCGTAAATCATTTTTATAATACAGGGCGGTACGCTTATTTAACTCAGCAACATTTTCACGAAGCGTTTGCTGATCTTCACCATTTTTGCGTGCTTGCCTAAGTACTTTACTAACCAGTGATTTATGCAGAGCTTTAGGATCTGCATACACGCTTACCACAGGCACACTAACGGCAAGCTCTTTACCGTTACGATCGAAAATCATCCCGCGTTGCACATGCAGTTTTTCAATCCGTACCGTACGTTTATCGCTTTCAGAGCGCGCTTTATCAGGTTCAATTACTTGCAAGTACGCAGCACGCGATACCAAGGTCACAAACACTAAAAAAATCACCGCGCACACTAAAATAAAGCGCCATGCGATTAGGTTATTGACTGGTTTTTTGCCTCGCATTCTCATTGTAATATAATTACCTGCTCATCTTGGCTGGTTGGCCGCTTCATTTCGAGTTGTGACGTTGCCACTTCTTCAATGCGCGCATGTTGTGAATAAAACTCTTCTTCCACTAAAAAATAACGCCATTCTAAATCCAATTCGTCACGCTCTTGGAGCAACGAATCTTGCTCAATTAATTGCGCTCGAGAGAGATGAGTTACCTGCACTACACTCAAGCTTGATGCGAATATCACAACCAACAAGGCCAAGGTGATCTTGTTCGCACCTAGGCCTTTAATTATTTCAAGAAATAAATTGGGTTGGCGATAGCTCGCTTTTTTACTCATCCCAACCTCTGTGCGATCCTTAGCACTGAGCTGCGAGAGCGTGGATTACGCGCCACTTCATCAGCACTTGGTTTAATAGCTTTACCCACTGCTTTTAACGTCAGATTTTTATTTATTTGTGCGTCGGTTAAAGGCAGACCTCTGGGTATCGCTTCTCCCTTACTCTGTTTTTTAATAAATTGTTTAACAATGCGATCTTCTAAAGAATGAAACGAAATAACCACTAAGCGACCACCCGGCTTAAGAACTTTAATCGCCGCTTGTAATGCCGTTTGAATTTCCTCTAATTCGCTATTGATATAAATACGAATAGCCTGGAAAGTCCGCGTTGCAGGGTGTTTAAACTTATCTTTCACCGGTACGGCTTCATCGACTAAATCAGCGAGCTGCTTAGTGGTAGTGATTGGCGTGTGTTCACGCACTTCTAAAATTTTGTGCGCAATGCGTTTACCAAATTTTTCTTCACCTAGCTTTTTGATCACATGAGTAATGTCATCTAATTCAGACTCAGCTAACCACTGCGCTGCGCTGCGACCTGTACTTGGATCCATTCTCATATCGAGCGGACCATCTTTCATAAAGCTAAAGCCACGCGCTGCGTCATCTAGCTGCGGCGACGACACACCAATATCAAGTAAAATGCCATCAACCTGACCAATAAGATCGTTTTGCTCAGCTACCTCGTATAACTTTGAAAAACGAGAATGAGCAATTGAAAAACGTGGATCATCAGCAAACTTTTCAGCAGACTTTATCGCTTGTGGATCTTGGTCAATGGCCTGCAAACGACCGCTTTCACCTAAGCGCGCTAATATTTGCCCTGAATGTCCGCCACGTCCAAAGGTACCATCCATGTATATGCCGTCTGGCTTAATTGCAAGTGCATCTATGGTTTCGTCCATCAATACGGATACGTGTTCAAATTGCGCTGTCATTAGCTGTTATTTGCCTTTTATTTTGCTGCTAGAGGGTGAAGTTATCTAAATCGTCATTCGGTTCAAAATCACCGAGCCTTTCAAGCTCAGTGTCTTGGCGCATTTGCTCGTGCCAACGTGCTTCATCCCAAATTTCAAATTTATTCATTAAACCCACCAGCATAATTTTTTTGCCAAGTTCTGCATGTGAGCGCAATGAAGGCGCCAACAAAATTCGACCGTTTTTATCAAGCTGATACTCTGTCGCATTACCTAACAACATACGTTGCATCCGTCGTGCTCTAGGATTCATATTAGATATTTTTGCTAAACGGCTTTCTATTTCTAACCATTCAGCAAGAGGGTATAACCAAAGGCAAGGCTCATTGAGTGCAACGGTGCAAATTACCGTTCCCTGATCTTCAGACAATAGCGTATCTCGGTACTTAGTCGGTACCGCAAAACGTCCTTTATCATCCAAACTCAGTGAACTTGCGCCACGAAACATAAAAAGCCTATTGTAAATTTATTTTAATCAACTTTTTGATTAACCCGATCCAGTTTGATCCACTAAACACCACTTTTTACCACAGTGCTCCAGTTTAGGGCTTGACAAGCCTTTTTGTCAAGTAAGTCACCCAGCTTTAGCACCCCGCGAAGCCTGAAAAAATAAGGCTCCGATTAAAGCGGTTGAATTGTTTAATAAAAAATCTGATCAGCCAGTAAAAAATTTTTTATCGTTCTTTTTATTAGCTTGTTGGCATTATTTGCTTAATAAATAAACAGTGAATAATTACAATTTATTTGAGCCCTGCTGACCTTTGTGAATTAGAGTCTGTTCAAACTAGATGCGGTTTAATCGTGTCGCGAGGTTTGGAATCGAGTGGACAAAGAAAAAAATCAATCTCGAATGCTCAACACGTCCTAGTTTGTAAAAATTACAAACTATTGTCGCAATAGTTACAGTTATAAACCCACTCAAAATTCGTAAATAAAATACAATTCATATAAAACAACAGGTTAAAGACTGGTTTAATCATTGCATCTAAATAATTACTTTAAAAAACTATTAAGGATTGATTATGGCTACGGCAACGAAGAGCAAAACTCCTATTGATGCAAAACAAGAGATTGAAGCACCGCTAACAGATAAAGCGACATCAGCAGCGCATGACGCAGTTGATGCATTATCAAGCAAAGCGGCGGCGGCAGAAAGTGGCGTTCGTAAAGGCGCAAGCAGCTCAGCTGAAACGCTTAATGAAAAGCAGTTAGCCGCTCGTGAGAAACTAGCAGAGTGTTCGTCTAAAACGCGTCAACTCGCATCAGAAAACCCATTAGCAACGGCGGGTCTGGCGTTTGCTGCTGGTATGTTAGTTACAGCACTGTTTCGTCGTAAGTAATACTAATGCAAAACCAACACTCAACACCAAGTGAATCACAAGGGACAGATTCGCCGTCATCGGCAAAACACGCCGATGACTGGCAAGATCACGTTGCTAAGCTTGCTGACTATGCAGCGCAGCTCAAGGATGATTATCATCAACAAGGAAAGTTGACACATCAGCTGGCAATAGCAGAGTGGAAGCTATCGCTAAGATCCTTAGCACTGATCACCATTCTACTAGGATGTTTTGCCAGTGGCTTGGTGTTACTGTGGGTGGGGTTTTTAGGTATTGTAGGCTTTGCCACCTTTGATCTGTTTAGCTCTATCTGGCTGAGCATTGCAATGGTGATCAGCCTACAAATTTTATGCTTAGTTTGGCTGTGGCGAAACGCCGTTTATCTAAGCAAAAAAATTGGCTTTACTAAAACGCTAAATGGCCTAAGGCAGCTGCTTAAATTATAAGGCACACACTATTATGTTAATCAATTATTTGATCAACTCACCGAACGCTCGCGTGCAACAGCTAGATAAAGAAGTTGTTATGCGATCAGAACTAAAACGTCAGCATCTTGCAGCTATAAAATACAGAGCCAAACGCTTTGCAGCAACAAAAGTGGGGCTCGCCAGTGCGTTTGCAGCTGGCGCTGTAGTTGAGTCTGCTAAAGGTGATGCTAACACGATAAAAAAATACACTTGGTTATTAAAGCTACTTGCTTAAAAGTCATTCGCGCATCGATTTATCACGACAATGAGCCAAAAAAACCATTTTGATAATCGCTAACAGCCTGGCGAATTTCAGCCTCGGTGGTCATTACAAAAGGTCCCATATGCGCAATTGGCTGGTTAAGTGGATCGCCTGCTAAAATAAGAACCCCCGCCGCTTTCTGTGCCTGTAATGCAATGTCACTCAATGGTTCTAATATAAGTAACTTACCCGCATTAAACACGTCACCTGTCTGAGATATTAATGAGCCTGTATAAATATAAATCATTACTTTTTGCTGTTTTAAAGCCGGTAAATTAAGCCCTTCACCCGCAGGCAAAACTACATCGGCTATAGCGCCATTAGCAGCTAAATTTTGTAAGCTTGCAGCCAATTGGTGTGATTCAAATTGCCATGTCCCTGCTAAGGCTTTAAGTGAAACACCTTGTTGATTAGTAAAACTCGGTACTGGTTGCTCTGTGGTATCTTGGTATTGAGGCTCACGCATTTTTTGAGCACTTGGCATATTGAGCCAAATTTGAAAGCCATGTAAGCCTTTTTCAGCATCAGCAAGTGGCATTTCACTGTGCATAACACCGCTACCGGTACTCATCCATTGTACGTCACCCGCACGAATCGCCTTTTTGTTACCCATTTGGTCTTGATGTTCAAACCCGCCTTTTAAAATATAGGTAAAGGTTTCGATCCCCCTATGAGGATGAGGAGGAAAGCCACCAATATAATCAATTTCATCGTCAGATTTAAGCTCATCTATCATTAAAAATGGATCTAAATATTTACCATCAAATCCTGGAATACGACGAATATTAACACCATCCCCATCTTGGGTAGCATAAGCAGTTAGTACTTTGGTTATTTTCATTTTTTTTTGCCTAAAATAGGTTAAGTAAAAGTATAAAATATTAATTTATTATTATGACTTTACCCGAAAATTAATTAATAAATTTCAGTTATATACAATAAAAGTAAATTTAATATTTGCGATATAACCTTAGTACATTAAAGGTTATTTATGGTAGAATTATTGGTTAGAGTTTTACCCTATATTTATTTGGATACGATTATTTTTACTGCATCATTAAAACATCAGCTTTATCGACTACTTATGCTAATTTGCATGCCTGTAGCTGCTGTCATTTTAGTAACCTTGTGGTTTAGTCGTGACGCGGCTATTAAAGAGCACGAGAAAAAAGTGCGCTCTATCACTGAGTACCTAATTATCAAGCAGCAAAGCATGATTAATGATGTAGAGCATATTACTGAGTTTTTAGCAAAAAAGCAGAAAGACATTAAGTCTTTATCTTCTCGCTGCCCTTCGTATTTTTTAGATGTTAAGGCACTCAATGGCAATATCGCGAATATTGGTTTAGTAAACAAAGACGGCGATTTAATTTGTTCCTCAAATAATGATGCCCCTAATATCAACGTTAGTGATCGTCCCTACTTTAAAAACGCACTCGCCAGTAAAGAGTTTAGTATTGGCCATTTCCAGCACGATCGCAGCCTTGAAGCCCAGAGCATTAACTTTGCTTCCCCTATTCTTAATGAAAACAATGATATTGAAGGCGTGATAGTAACTGTAATTGCTTTAGACTGGTGGAGCTCGGCACTTAATAGCTTGAATTTACCGACAGAAGTTCGAGTCGCCATCACTGACTCTAATAATCTTATTTTAGCCAACTCCCCTTTTTCAGCCGATAGATTAGGTTATAAATTGGAAGAGTTTGATTTAGAACATAATTTACAAGCAGGTGTCATTTTTAAAGGAAAAGATGGTATCCGTAGAGTTTTTCATCAAACGACTCTCTATCGAGATGGCAATGACAATAAGCTCTCTATTTATATTACTCAACCAATAGATAAAACACTTGAGCGGATAGATATTAACTTTGTAAAAATGGTTTTAGGATTTTTAATGACCATTCTTCTTTTAGCTGTATTAGCTAGACGACTGGTCAATAAAAGCATTTTAAATCCGGTTAAAAGTCTAACGCAGGCGGTTAACCGCTTAGCGGCCGGTAATATGCCTCATGACGATGAGCAGCCCAATAGTCCTGAGCTAAATAGACTTTACCATCGTTTTAAATACATGGCCGAAACTCGCTTAACGGCTGAAGCATCCCTTAAACATAAGCATGACGAGCTCAATAGCCTGCTTAATGCATTACCCGATGCTTTTTTACGCGTAGATGTCAATGGCAATATTCTTGATACCGGTGGACGTACTAAATCGTTAAATTATAGCCATTCAACACCCCCTAAAAAATTATCGTGTTTATTCTCTGATGCTAATTTAAAACAAGTGCAAGGGTACTTAATACCCCTGAACGCCCCTGTCACTGTTGAGCTTGAACAAGAACAAGACAATCAGTTTTATGAAGCTAAAATTAGCCCAATGAAAAAAGCCGATGAGTTTATTATCGTTATTAGTAACATCACACAACGAAAGCAAAATCAAGAATCGTTGCATTTAGCGTCATTAGTTTACAACAACAGCAGTGAAGGCATGGCAATCACAGATGAAAATGGCGTTATTTATGATGTGAACCCTGCATTTTGTGAAACAACTTTGTATTCTCGAAAAGAAGTACTCAATAAAACGGTGAGTATTTTATCATCGGGTAAACACGATAAGCAGTTTTATAATTACATGTGGCAATCGCTCAATAAAACAGGGCGTTGGCAAGGTGAAATAACCAATCGTCGTAAAAATGGCGAGCTGTATGTTGAATGGTTAACCATCGATACTATTTACGATAAAAATAAAGCCCCGACTAGTCGTATTGCTATTTTTACCGACCTAACCGAGAAAAAACAAGCAGATGAATTAATTTGGCGACAAGCGCACTTTGATCATTTAACCGATTTGCCTAATCGATTAGAACTAAAAGAGCGCTTAAACCAACGATTCGCAAACCTTACCAATGCAGATCAAAAACTGGTCATTATGCTATTAGATATTGATCATTTTAAAGATATTAACGACACATTGGGCCACCATTACGGCGATAGATTACTTAAGTTAGTGTCGGAGCGAATTGTGCAAACGGCCAAAGAGGCTGACTTTGTAGCACGAATTGGCGGAGACGAGTTTGTTGTTGTATTTAGTGATTTACATGGCAGCGATAACATCAAAAAAATAGCAAAATCACTGCTACTTAGCCTTGCCTCCACTATTTTTATTGAAGATGAAAAAGTGTATATCAGTGCCAGTATTGGTATTGCCTGCGCGCCAGATGATGGCCAAAATCCAGAGCAATTACTTAAAGCCGCTGACCAAGCTATGTATAAAGCAAAAAATAGCGGCCGCAATGGCTTTGAGTTCTTCTCACATGATATGCGTGAAGATGCAAACGCAAGAATGCAACTACTCAAAGATCTTCGCTCAGCTATAGAACTAGAACAGTTTGAATTGTATTACCAGCCTATCGTATCGCTTGATGATTTACACGTTCATAAAGCTGAGGGGCTTATTCGATGGCAACACCCAGAAAAAGGCCTGATCAGCCCCGCTGACTTTATTCCCTTAGCTGAAGAAACTAGACAAATAAATGCGCTCGGTCAATTTGTATTTACTGAAGCACTGCAAACACTTAATGATATTAAAAAACACATTCAAGATGAATTTCAAATAAGCATTAACGTATCGCCGGTGCAGCTCGCAACCACAGACAGTGGTATAGACGATTGGTATGGCATGCTTGAGACAGCAAATTTACCTGCATCGAGTATTGTGGCAGAAATTACCGAAGGCTTGATGGTTAATCCTGAAGAACTGACCCAAAGCCGCCTAAAAGCCTTGGTTAAGTCAGGGATGCAATTGGCCCTTGATGACTTTGGCACCGGTTACTCATCGCTTGCTTACTTACAAGAAATGGATACCGACTACCTAAAAATCGATAAACGCTTTGTTGATAATATTCAAAAAAACAGCCAAGAGCTGGCCTTATGTGAAGCAATTATTATGATGGCTCACCAGCTTGGTTTAAAAGTAATTGCCGAAGGCATAGAAACAAAATTACAAATGGATTTATTACTTGAGGCCGGTTGTGATTATGGCCAAGGCTATTTGTTTTCAAAGCCGCTGCACAAAGCCTCGTTTATGCAGCTGATAACAACAAATCAAGTAATTAGTTTGAAATAAAAGTCATTTAGCCCTAATACTGGTTATTTTGTGTCGAGGTGGTCTGCTACATACGCACCTCGCTGCCCTCTTTTTTCATCTGGTCCAATGGTGCTGTCTTGAGCGGTTTGCTGCTCTAACGCAGCATTGATTGTGGCTCCCAAAATAATGATATAAGCGCTAATAAATAGCCACATAAGCATAATAACCACTCCACCTAAAGAGCCATATGTTTCGTTGTAACTAGCAAAATGAGATACATAAAATGAAAAGCCAAAAGATGCCACAATCCATAATACGGTGGCGGTGAATGAGCCCACGGTAACCCAGCGCCATTTAGCTGCTTTTCTGTGAGGCGCATAACGGTATAAAATTAATAATGCAAAGTTAAAGGTCAATGCCAGCAACGGCCATGATATAAGCATGATTAAAAAATCAATACTCTCTTTAATTCCGAGTAAATTAAGCGCTAGCGGTAATATACCTATAATTACCAGTGCTATTACAGCCACCACAATTGCACCCACTGAAAATAACAAACGCACAAGTTGCGCCTTTAAAAATGAGCGTTTTTCGTATTCGTGATAACTAATATTACATGCTGTGATCAACGCTTGGCTGCCCTTAGAGCTACTCCAGATAGTTAACAGTAAAGTACCCAGCGCACTAAGGCTTAAACTAGTTTGTGACTTTTGCGCAAGACTTGAAACTTGAGATAAAATAATTTCTTGAGTGCTTTGTGGTAATAACGCCATAAACTGACTTAAATACACACTAATATCATTCGGTGATGCAAAATAAGCATACACAGACACCAATGCCGCAATGGCGGGAAAAATAGCCAGTAACGCATAAAATGCCACGCCAGCCGCCACTAAAGATAAATTATCACGGCTCATTTGTTTTACTATTCGCTTTGCAATATCCCACCAGCCACGCAGAGGGATATGGTTAGGCTGCTTGGCTCTTTGGCCACGCTTAAAGTCACTCATAGCTAACTCCCTTTTCCCAATTAATTGCAAGATGTTTGCCAAACAAATACTGCTTGGTATTAGGGTCTGTTGACCTTTCAAGGTTTAATTTGCAGCAGTCTGTTTGGTATTTAGGCAAGGCAGCGCCTATGTGGTGTGGTATTCCCCATAAATAGGCGATAACGCAGCATCAATGCCAAACAGGCGCTGCCCGAAGGGTTCTGCCTAGGGGCGATTTACTCTTTGTTGCTTGGTTTTTACTTAGCCCCCAAGGTT
>NZ_PNCV01000078.1:0-31100 GCF_005886925.1 Pseudoalteromonas sp. S3260 | reverse complement strand
GGCTTTTTTACGTCTGCAGAAAAGTGAAAATGCAGCTGAAAGGTAAAAGGCATCAGGTAAAAGTAAAAGAATAAGCGCCTAAAGCCTACTCTAACGCTGTGGACGACACCACGACATCTTGCAATAGAAGGCCTGAAAATAAAAGCATTATGAAAATATATCCGTTTGGGGTAATACCAATCCGCAATAATACTCAATCATTTTGCGGGGCTAAATGTGTCGCTATCTCTGTTAAAAAATTCTCATTTAGAACAACTAAATAGCGAATTTTTTGCCTAGCTATCAACCCGTTTTTCCTGCCTCAAAATAGACCGCTTAATTAAGCGAATTGGTATAAGTCTGGATGATGAAGTGAAAAGTAAAGTTTAAAAACCGACTATGCTTGTGCGTAGTTTGATTTATTACCTAACCAGCGGTGAATAAGAGGGTCTATATGCTGAGGGTATTGCTTAAGCATTTGTTGTGCGATGGGCCTTACTTGATTGAGTGTTTGTTTATCGCGTGTTAAATCAGCGATTTTGAATTCGGCTAAACCGGTTTGTTTAGTTCCAAGTACTTCACCTGGGCCGCGTATTTCTAAATCACGCTCTGCTATAACAAAGCCATCGTTACTATCGCGCAGTACTCCTAATCGCTTCTGTGCAGTCTGAGAAAGTGGTGCATGGTATAAAAGAACGCAATGCGATGCGGTTGCCCCACGTCCTACACGGCCTCGTAATTGGTGAAGCTGTGCTAAACCTAAGCGCTCTGGGTTTTCGATAATAATTAGGCTCGCATTGGGGACATCAACACCGACCTCGATTGCGGTTGTTGCGACAAGTACATGAATGTTCCCCGTTTTAAACTCACTCATAATGGCTTGCTTTTCAGTGGCTTTCATTCTCCCATGGACTAAACCAATATTAAGTTCAGGTAAGGCTTCTTTTAATTGTAAAGCACTGTCTTCAGCTGCTTGGCATTGTAATACTTCAGACTCGTCTATAAGAGTACATACCCAGTAAACTTGTCGACCTTGTTCATTACAGGCAAGTTTCACTCGACTAATGATGTCATCTCTGCGGGTATCAGGGATGGCAACAGTGGTAATTGGTGTTCTTCCTGGTGGTAATTCGTCGATCACTGAGGTTTCTAAATCGGCATAAGCAGTCATCGCGAGCGTACGTGGTATAGGTGTTGCTGTCATTACTAGTTGATGTGGATAACAATCACCAAAGCGCCCTTTTTCACGCAGTGATAAACGTTGATGAACCCCAAAGCGATGTTGCTCATCAATAATGATAAGTACGAGATTGTTAAATTTTACTTCATCTTGAAATAAAGCATGGGTACCCACAATCATCTGCGCTTCACCAGAGGCGATCATTGCAAGTGTATTAATGCGCTCTTTTCCTTTAGTTTTACCGCCTAACCAAGCAACGGTTATTCCAAGACTTTCAAACCAGCTAGAAAAGTTGATTCCATGTTGCTCTGATAAAATTTCAGTCGGCGCCATTAATGCAACTTGATAGCCCTGTGCTATCGCAGTTAAGGCGCTCAGGGCTGCGACTAGTGTTTTACCCGAGCCAACATCACCTTGAACTAATCGCATCATAGGGTACGCATTTTGTAAATCTGCTTTAATTTCTGATACCACACGACTTTGTGCGTTGGTTGGCGCAAAGGGTAATTGCGCCAAAAACTGTCCCTCTAATGAATTAGTAGGCTCAAGTGCAACGGCTTTAACTTGCTGTCCCTGTTCTCTTACTTTTAATAAACTGAGATTTTGAGCCAACAACTCTTCAAAAACGAGCCGTTGTTGTGCTGGGTGAGTCCCATGTTCAAGTGCAATGATATCAACGTCATTGGGGGGGCGGTGTAGTAATAATAATGCATCGCTTAACCCAAGTTGCGATGGTTGCCATTGTTGAGGTAGTAGCTCTTCTACTGCGTATTTTTGAAGCAATTCTATTGCCTGTTCACTCAACGCCCTGATAGAGAGTTGCTTTAACCCCTCGGTTGTTGAATAGACTGGCGTAAGTGTTGATGATGTTGGTTGCTGTTCAAAAGTGTCACTAATACTGTATTCAGGGTGGTTCATTTCAAAGCCAACACGTCCGCGACGTATTTCGCCAAAACAGCGAATTATTTTACCCGTGCTAAATGCGTTTTTTTGTGCTGCGGTAAAATTAAAAAATCGTAGAGTTAACCTACCTGTCCCATCATTTATTTGGCAAACCAGCATACGCCTTTTACCAAAGGTAATTTGGCTTGTTTCAATGGTTGCTTGAACCGTTACATGGCTATGTGCGGTGAGCTCACTAATAGCATAAATACGCGTTCTGTCTTCATACCTTAGCGGTAAATGAAAAAGCATATCTTGTACTGTGGTGATGCCTAGCTTTAAAAGTCGTTCAGCCATTTTAGGGCCTACGCCTTTAAGTTCTGTGATTGGGTATTGGCTTAAGCTAGGTTTAGACAAAGTAGGCTCAATTATTGTTATTTAGTGAGTTAAGTGTACTTATACACTGTATATGCATCAAGTATGTTTTAATGCCTGCCAAAATTGTTCATCTGCAACGATTTCGCCATGCTCATCAAGTGCGGGATAAGGTAAGCTCTTTTGCTTACACTGCCTTGCAATAATTGGGTGGCAGCCTTCAAAATACATTGGATGTTTTATTTCTTCACTCAGCATATTTCTATTATATAACCCAGCTAACTCACGTTGACGTTGTGCTTCGAATAAGATTAATGCTGCTGCAACGGATACATTTAACGATTGCACCATGCCTTGCATTGGAATAATAATGTTTTGATCTGCATATTCGAGCGCTTTTTCTGAGATCCCCGTTTTTTCTTGGCCGACAATAATTGCAGTGGGTTTAGTGTAATCAATTTCTCTAAAATCGACGGCATCTTCACTTAAATGAGTTGCCAAAATTTGTACATCGGGGTTATGGGCACGGATACTGGCTGCGGCATCATCTATGTTCCTGTGAAGGTGTGTGTCTAACCAGTTCTTACTGCCACCTGAGGTATTATTGGTTAGCCACTTTTGCTTTTCTGGCCAGACTGCATGCACATGATGGCAACCAACAGCATCGGCCGTTCTGACTATGGCAGATAAGTTATGGTGTTTATGTACGTCTTCTAAACACACGGTAAGATCGGTTTGACGACGTGAAAGTACACTTTCAATTCTTTGATAACGAGTTTGCTGCATGGGAGTCCTCTTTTTCGGCAAATTATACGAGATTTTTCACCTTAAGGCACCACTGTTCGGCTAATCGGGTTTTGTAATGAGATAAGGGTTTCGGTTGACTGAATAGCTTCTATTGCTTGTATTTTATTGATCAACACATCTTGTAGATGATCGATTGAGCGAGTCATTACTTTAATAAAAATACTGTAATTACCGGTGGTGTAATATGCTTCAACAACCTCTTCTAATGATTCAAGCTTAATCAGAGTTTGTGGGTAGTCTCTGGCATTATTTAAATTAATGCCGATAAAACAACATACATCGTAGCCAAGCTGCTTGGTATTAATGGTTAATTGGGTACCTGTAATGATCCCCGCTTGTTTCATTTTTTCAATTCGCACATGAATTGTTCCTGCACTGACACCGAAACGCTTTGCTAATTCAGCATAGGGTGTACGTGCATTATCCATTAATGCATGCAGAATCTGTTTGTCTAGATTATCGATTTGATAATTTTCCATAGGTTTAGTTGCTTTGTATTGTTGTATTTAATGTTTTTATACCATTTTTTTAATGATTTTAATATCGTAAAGCTATTTTTGTTATGGGTTATTGAATTAAACCGTTTAATTGTTACGATAACCATATTGAAGCGCTACTAAGCGCTGAGTCGCCAATACAATAACTGGGAATGAGGCCAATTATTATGAGTTCACACTATGTGCAGCAGCAGCAGCAAATAAGTAAAGTTAAACAGTTTTTTTCACAGCAATTAGAGCAAAAGTTAGGCTTAATTGAAGTACAGGCACCTATTTTAGCTAAAGTAGGTGACGGTACTCAGGATAACTTAAGTGGACACGAGAACGCTGTTGCGGTGAATGTTAAAGCCATTAAAGATAGCCGTTATGAAGTCGTGCATTCGTTAGCAAAGTGGAAACGTAAAACTTTGGGCGAGTATGGTTTCTCTAAAGGTGAAGGAATTTACACGCAAATGAAAGCGTTGCGACCTGATGAAGATTCATTAAGTCCAATCCATTCTGTGTATGTTGAACAGTGGGATTGGGAACAAGTTATTTGTGAAAGTACGCAGCGTTCTTTATCTACTTTGAAGCAAACGGTTGAAACTATTTACCAAGGTATTAAAGCTACTGAGAAATATGTTAGTGACAGCTTTGGTTTAACACCATTTTTACCCACAGAGATTACTTTTGTACATAGTGAAGCATTACGTAAAATGTACCCAGATTTTACAGCCAAGCAGCGTGAAAAGGCGATTACTCAAGAATACGGCGCTGTATTTTTAATTGGTATTGGGGGAGCATTGAGTGATGGCAAAATTCATGATGTGAGAGCGCCAGATTACGACGATTGGTCAACCCCGACATGCGAGCAGTACATGGGATTAAATGGTGATATTTTAGTATGGAACCCAGTGCTTGAAGACGCTTTCGAAATCTCATCGATGGGAATTCGTGTAAGCCCTGAAGTATTGCAAACTCAATTAAGTATTACGGGAGACGAAGACCGTTTAGAGTTTGACTGGCATAAGGCATTGCTAGAAAGTAGGCTTCCACAGACAATTGGCGGTGGTATTGGTCAATCTCGTTTAGCGATGCTGTTATTACAAAAACAACATATAGGGCAAGTGCAGGTAGGTGTGTGGCCAGCGCAAACCTATACAAGTGTAGACGGTTTACTATAAAAAGTTGGGGCTGTTACTAACAGCCCCTTATAATTAAGTTTTAAATTCAATTTCAATTTTATTATTTTCTAACTTAACACTACTCGGTGGGAAGTTACGGGTCGTTTTAAGCAGTTTATTGAAGATATGGATCTCTACATCCGAATGTAAAACGCTATTCACAGTCAATATGGCTTCATCGAGTAACGTATTCAGTTTTTGCTCTAAACCTGCTACCTGCTTTTCTAATTGTTCTGCTTGCTGACTATGGTGTAGCTGCGTGGTGCCAATTTTATTTATGAGTTCATTTTTTTTATCTGCATCTTTAATTAAATCTGCTTTTTCTAAAGCCGCTTGTAAACTATCAACTTGTTCATTTGTTGCTGTTAGTTCACTAAAAGATTTATCAATCTCTTTGGTCATTTCAGTGGCTGAAGCCGCTAAATTAATTACCATTTTAGCACCAGATTCATTACCTATCTCGCCGGCAATCAGTTTAGTGGCATCTAGAATTTCACCCCCAAATAGCCTTCCTTTAGGTAACTCTGATTGACCAATTTGTATTGTACTCTTTGCTTTCATTGAGCTGTGGCTAGCTTGACGTTCAAGCAGAATGTTATTAGCTTCAATGTAACAATATTGAGAGTGTGGGGCATGGACATCGCCTGCGCATATTATTCTACAAGACAGTGATTTATCTTCAGGCTTTTGATGGCCAATTACCCCTTGTTTTACAGTTATATCGCCTCCTGCGGTTAATTCGCCAGATTCAACCGTACCAAAAACGGTAATGTCGCCCGTTGCATTAATACGCATTCCTGGCTCTACATTTTTACTCACTATCACACTGCCTTCAAAGTCGATATGCCCTGTTTTTACCGACACATCGTTGACAGTAAAAATATCGTCAACACGCATGCCATTATTTATTTCAACCGGCACGCCAGCAATCGTAGAGAGTAATTCCATCGGATTATTTTTTGAGATTTCAGTGCCCTCACCTGCAATTAGAGTGTGAACCTCTCCGGGTTTTGCAGGTAATACATCGCCTAACACGGTAAACCCTTCTTTGCCTGGTGTAGCGGGTTGTTGCTGTACTAGTAACTCACCTGGTTTTACACTTGCTAACTTACCAAAGTCACGCATATCTACACTGCCATCTTCTTTTAATTTAGGGGCTTTGAGACGATCTTTAAGTGTTTGAACCATTGCGTTAAATTTAGTTGGTTTACCGTCTATAGGTAAGCGTCCTTTGGCGAGTGGACCACTGACTACGGAGCCAGGTGGGAGTTCAGATTGCTTTTGTAAAAGTTGCTCTAAAAATGCTTGCTTATAACCTCTTGCGACGTGCGCTTTAACTAATTCTTTTTTAGCTTCATCAAAACTCAGTGTTGCTCCCCCTTTAGCAAGAGTGAGCGTGCCCGTGGCTAGCATTTTATCATCACTTATCTCCACGCTTAAGGTGGCATCATGACGTGTTGCAACAACTAATATACGTTCAGGTGTTGCACTGCTGAAATAGTTATTTATGGCGTCATGATTGATTTCACATTCGCTGTAAGGCGATTGTTCAATTGCTTCAATGATAAAAGCAGCACTGGCGGGTGCAGATTTACTCGTATCGAGCAATACATTGCCATTATGAGCAAGCTTAAACACAAGTTATCCTTTTCTACTACTAAAGTAAGGTTTAATAAAATAACGTGATTATAGAGTGCTAGAATTTTAGTTTTGAGTCAAGAATTCATCAAAGTGTAGTTACAGATTGGAATAAAAGCTATGAGCGGCGCTCATAGCTTATAGAGGTTAGTTTGTTGAAGGAAGTTCCATAATGCCGTCTATTTCTACTTGTACACCTTTAGGTAGTGCACGAACGCCAATAGCAGCGCGAGCAGGATAAGGCTGTTTAAAATATTGGCTCATTACTTCGTTAACAATGGCAAAATTTGAAAGATCAGTAAGGTAAATATTTACTTTTACTAAATCTTGAATGGTGCCGCCAGCTTCTTCACAAACCGCACAAATATTTTTAAATACTTGGTGTGTTTGCTCGCTAAAGTCTTCAGATATAACGTCCATTGTTTCAGGGACAAGTGGAATTTGCCCAGATAAATAAACCGCTGTGCCCACTTTTACTGCTTGGCTGTATGTGCCAATCGCTGCAGGTGCTTTATCCGTTGATATAAATGCTTTATTCATGATGTTCCTATTTTATTTTTTACGATAGACTTTTTGTACATCCGGCATCACACGTATACGACGCATGATATTAGCGACATGGATACGGTTTTTAACTGTGATCCCTAAGTCTATCACGTATAAATTACTTTCTTTTTCATCGGTAGCTATTTCTACAATATTGGCCTGTGTAGTGGCGACCACATTGGTTAATTTAGCTAGCGCACCTTGGTGGTTAATAATTTCTACTCGTAAAGCCGCAATGTATTCTTTTTCTGGATTATCATCCCATTTTACGACTAGGTATTTTGAACGATCATTTTCCCAGCCACGAATGTTCTTACACTCTTGGCGATGAACCGTTAAACCTTTACCCTGGCTGACATGAGCTGTAATAGCGTCTCCAGGCACTGGACGACAACATTTAGAATAATTAACTAACATGCCTTCTGTACCAATAATGGTTGCTTTTGCACGTTTAGCAATATCGTTTAAGTCATCGTTATCGTTTTGTAATAAGCGTTTGGCAATCAGCATGCTCATTAAATTACCTGAGCCAATTTCTACCAGTAGCTCTAAGGTTGAAGAGAGTTCATGCTCCTCAAGCACTCGCGTAATATTTTCAGCTGGCAGGTTATCAAACTTGTTTTCACCTAGGGCTGAATCAAGTAAGCGACGACCTAATAATAATGCTTCTTCATGCTGTTGGCTTTTAAGGTAGTTACGTACGCCCAGTCGCGCTTTACCAGTAACAATAAAGTTAAGCCATGTTGCGTTAGGATGAGCGCCTGAGCTAGTAATAATTTCTATTGTTTGCCCAGTATCAATGGCTTTACTTAAAGGATAAGGTTTACGATTAACGCGTGCGCCTACACAAGTATTACCAACATCAGTATGAACGGCATAAGCAAAATCGACCGCAGTCGCGCCCATTGGCAGTTCAACGATGCGACCATCTGGGGTAAAGACATAAATTTCTTCAGGGAAGAGTTCGGTTTTAACGTTTTCAACAAACTCAAATGATGATCCCGCACTTTGTTGTAACTCTAGTAAGCTTTGCATCCATTGGCGAGCACGCTGCTGCGCAGTGTGACCCGCATTGTCGCCAGACTTTTTATACATCCAGTGAGCCGCGACTCCTTTGTCTGCCATGTGATCCATATCGTGAGTACGGATTTGAATTTCAACAGGAATACCATGCGGGCCAACCAAAGAAGTATGAAGTGATTGATAGCCATTAGTTTTTGGCACGGCAATATAGTCTTTAAAGCGGGTTTCAATTGGCTTATATAAGTTATGAGCAACGCCGAGTACGCGATAACAGGTGTCCATAGAATCTACCGCAATACGAAAAGCGTAAATATCCATGACTTCGTTAAATAGTAACTCTTTGTTGAGCATTTTTTTATAAATACTGTATAGATGCTTTTCACGGCCTGATACGGTGGCCTTTATGCCAGACTCCTCAAGGCGTGCTTCAATTTCTGTTTGAATATTTGAAATAACTTCTTTGCGATTTCCACGCGCTTTAGCCACTTCAGATTTAAGTGCACGATGACGCATTGGATACAGCGCTTGAAAACCTAAGTCTTCTAGCTCATTTTTTATATCGTGAATACCTAAACGATTAGCAATCGGCGCATAAATTTCTAGAGTTTCGCGAGCAATACGGCGGCGTTTATCAGGGCGAAGTGCGCCTAATGTTCGCATGTTATGCGTTCTATCAGCCAACTTGATTAAAATAACCCGAATATCTTGGGTCATTGCCATAATCATTTTTCGATAGTTTTCAGCTTGAAACTCTTTTTTATCTTTAAAGCTTAACTTATCAAGCTTGCTCACACCTTCAACGAGTTCAGCCACCGTTTCACCAAATATTTCAGCTAAATCTTGTTGGCTAAAATCGGTATCTTCAATCACATCGTGCATTAGTGCTGCCATGAGCGTTTCATGGTCAAGGTGCATGCTAGCTAGTATCTGAGTTACTTCAACGGGGTGAGTAATGTAAGGTTCGCCACTTGAGCGAGTTTGACCTTCATGGGCCTCTCGGGCTACCACATAGGCTTTTTGAACTAGCTCAACATCGTCTGCTGGCAAGTATTTTGAGATTTTCTTTTTAAGACCTTCAAAAAGATACATTCACACTCCAATGTTCTCGTGAAGCAAATAAGTTAGGATAAGTTACAAATATACGATGAAAACAAAGGATTGCCAACGGCTATAGTTGAAATACTATGCCGTTAGCTAAATCAAACCGGGCGGTTGATTATTGGTTGCCACCAACAATGGCAGCAACAGCAGCTAGTTCTGCCGCTTCTTGGTGTTGTTGTTCTTCACGATCAATAACATCCATTGAAGAATTATCAACTAAACCAAGTTCGATTTCACGTAAAGCAACAACTGTTGGCTTATCGTTCTCAGGAGCTACTAGTGGGTCTTTACCACCAACAGCAATTTGGCGGGCACGACGGGCCGCAACTAAAATTAAGTCAAAACGATTACCAATTGCATCTACTGCATCTTCAACTGTTACGCGAGCCATCTTAGCACTCCAAAATAATTTAAAAGCAAAGGCGTAGTTTACTGCACGCAGCAGGTTTCGCCAATAGCCAGTGGTTAATTTTTATCTGTTTTAGGGCATGAACATCTAATTAATCTTAATTTAGATTATTTGAGTAGCTCATTAATTAAAGTTTGATGACGCGTTGTTTGCGCTTTTAGCGTTAATCGCTGTGCAATAACAACACTTTCTATCTCACTTAAAGCAGTATCAAAATCATCATTCACAACAACAAAGTCATACTCATCGTAATGAGAGGTTTCTGATTGAGCTTGTGCCATACGCCCGGCAATAATTTCAGCTGAGTCTTGGCCACGGTTATTTAAACGTTGCTCTAACTCTTGCTTTGACGGCGGTAAAATAAAGATAGTTTTTACGTCATCCATTATTTCTCGAACTTGGCGAGCGCCTTGCCAATCAATATCTAAAAACACATCAATGCCAGCGGCTAACTGTGATTCAATGGCTTGTTTAGAAGTACCGTAATAATTGTCAAATACTTGCGCCCACTCAAAAAAGTCATCTTTGGCAATTAGTGCCTTAAACTCATCAACCGATACAAAATGATAATGTTCCGCATTGTTTTCACCAGGGCGCGGTGCGCGGGTGGTGTGTGATACCGATACTTTCATATCAGCATGTTTTTTCAGTAATGCATTTATTAAGCTCGATTTACCCGCCCCAGAAGGTGCAGATAAAATAAATAAGTTTCCGCGAGAGTGTGCCATTATTTTCTCTATCTAAAAATAAACAGGCTCGAACTATAAACAGCTCAAGCCTTCAATTATTATATTGTACTTTATTTAGCTAATTATGCTCAAGTGAGTGGTAAAGCCAAAAAAGTTACTCAATATTCTGGATCTGCTCATTGAGTAGTGGCCTAGACCTTAATAAACTCAATGGTTTATCGAAAAGAAACCGTTCAAAAATGCCTGTTTGCCCACCAAACTGCCCACCACTTGCCTATGGCTTTTACTAAATCTTAGTGGTTAGCAATGGAAAAACAGTGTCGTTTTTATGCTGCTGTTAGAGCTAAAACATAGCAGTTTTGAAGGGCTTTATCGAGTAATTTTTTCAACACTTTATTTAATAATGGATACAATAATATCCACTTTCTGTTTTATTTCGCTATAATGGATATGACTGTATCCATTTGGCCTTTGCGGATGAAATTTACCTTACTTGATGATACCGATGTAAGCCACGCCTATGCGGCTTATTTACGTGAGTTACGAAAGCAGGCAAAGCTGTCACGAGCGGCGCTTGCTGAGCGAAGCTGCGTACCTGCGGCCACCATTAAGAAATTTGAGCTGACCGGGCAAATTTCATTTCGCCAATTGCTGTTGCTATGGCAGACCCTTGATTCGCTAGAGAGGCTCTATCAACTCACACAACCTAGCAAAGAACGGGTCACTATGCCCTCTAGTATTGATGAGGTGCTAAAAGATGAGTTTTAAACCCATTCAAAAACTCGCCGTGACTCGCACCTTAAGTTCAGGTGAGCAGGTTGCAGTAGGGGTCTTGGCGCAGAATCGGCAAGGTGTTTTTTTTCAGTATGCAGACAGCTATTTGCAGCAGTTTGGTAATTTATCTCCTTTTACTTTGCAGTCGAGCATACAAGTTCAAGTCGCACCTAAGCAGCCACACCAAGGTGTACATGGCGTATTTGGAGATTGTTTGCCCGATGGCTGGGGCATGTTGTTACAAGATCGTATTTTCCGGCAAAAGGGCATCCTACCTAATCAATTAACGGCGATGGATAGATTGGCCTTTGTCGGTGATAAAGGCATGGGAGCATTGTCTTTTTCTCCGGTGTCTGAGTTTTCAGCCACGACATACGCGGATATTGATTTAGCGACGTTAGGCTTAGAAGCACAAACGTTGTTCGATTCTTCGGTGTCAGATTATATGGATGATAATCACGACGAGTTAGATGGGCATACTCAACAGGTGTTGGCCGCATTAGTCGCCGGAGGTAGTTCGGGTGGGGCCAGACCTAAGGCACAAATTTATATGCCTGCTGGGGAAACTCAGTATTGTCGAACCTTCGCTCAGCTTGGAGATGAGGCTTGGCTGATTAAATTTACTTCTAAAAATCTCGCGCTCGGGCATGAAGAAGGTTTGTGCGAGGCAGTTTATTTACAAATGGCAGAACTTGCTAAGTGTCAACCGCCGCAATGGCAACTCATTGAAGCACCACCTACAAGCGGTGCGTCTGCTTGGTTGGCGCTTAAGCGTTTTGATTATGTCACTGAACAGGCCGACTTAGGCAGAAAGCGCAGTGCAGGTCGATTGCATATGCACAGCGCTTGCGGGCTGCTGGATGCAGACTTTCGAACGCCAAGTTTAGATTACATTGATTTAATTAAAGCCAGCCGTCAGTTGTGTAAATCGCCAGCGGCTGGACAACTGCAATTTCGCCGTGCAATGTTTAACCTGCTATCGTCTAACCAAGACGACCACAGTAAAAACTGGGCGTTTTTGCAAGCGGATGACGGTCAATGGGATCCTGCCCCTTTTTACGATGTTACCTACAGCCCACATCCATTCAACGAACACGCCACTGCGTTCGGAGGTTATGGTAAAGCGCCACCGCTTAAGGTGATGCAAAAACTTGCTACCAGTGCTGGCTTTGCGAATTGGAATGATGCAAAGCAAGTTATTGAAGAAGTCGCAGAAGCCATCAGCCAATTTACGTATCTTGCCAAGCAACAAGGGATCAGTAAAACAACAGTGTCTGCGATTGCTAAGACATTGGAGCAGCGTAAACAAGAAAATGCAGCGCTTTTTCTATAACAATTTTGTTAAAACAAACTTTTTCAATTCACCATAAATAGATAGCAAGGTCATCGTGAGCGAATATCAATACTATAAATTTGAGCGTCTGGATGGGTATTTAGATGCTAAAGCACGTCAAGCACTCAGGGCCATTTCAAGCCGTGCCGAGATCAGCGCTACGTCCTTTCAGGTGTATTACACCTACAGTGACTTAAAGGCAGAGCCTTTTGAGCTGATGTTAAAATACTTTGATATCGGTTTTTACTATGCCGATTGGGGCTCAATCGATGCCTACATCAAGCTACCAGCAGGAACGCTCCCTGAAGCGTTACTTGGCTTTTCAAGTGATGGGCTTCATGTTCACGAAAACGATGAGTGGCAGTTGCTGATTTTTTCCCTTGAGGAGTATGACGAATATTTTGACGATGAGCATGCCGACGAATTTTTCCAGCATTTAGCTGGGTTACGCAGCGGGTTAATGCAAGGGGATTGGCGCCTTGTGTACTTTATGTGGCTCAAAATGTTTGATTTTAATGATGACGTTGAGCGAGTGCCGTTAATTCAATTCGATTTTGAGCACCTCAGTGAAGAGTTGCAGGCCTTTGCAGCACTGTATGATATTCCTTTAGCCTTAGTTAAGGCACTCGCCATGGTGCTGGATGAACAACCTAGTCACCAAGCCAAACAACCCCAGTTTCAATTTGATGCGTGGCTAAACAAGCTCACGGAAGTTGAGAAAGACACGCTATTACGCGCGCTGTTTGAGCAAGGCCAGCTAACCCGTCACCAAGCCTTAGCGCTGACGCGAAAAGAACCTGTCAACACAGACGAGATCTATCAATACTGGTTAACCTCCGCCGTCATTTCTCCTTTTATTGAGCAAGCGCAAAGCCAATTACAGCAAGAGCAAGCCGCAGCACTCGCAAAAAAATTAGCTATCGAAAAAGCGGAAAAAGAAAAAGCGTTGACGGATATCTACAATCGGCGTGAGCACTACTGGCAGCAATCACAAGAGCAAGCGGATCGAACTTGCGCCAGTGGTTACGATGCGGCATCACGCTATCTGCATCAGCTGTTTGAGGCCTATCAGTTCAAAGCTGATGAAGCGGCGTTTGAACAACGCTTTAAGCGCTTTGTTGTGGCGAATAATAGCCGTAAAGCACTGTTAAATCGCTTGAGTGATTTGCTTTAAACGATGAGGCGATAGGCTGGCCAAATGACGTTAGCAAAAAACCGATTGAGGATTGGTTGAAAGGTTGTAAGCCCACCAAAGGTCTACAAATTGTTACCTATGAAGTCACTTTGTGTAGACCTCGGGGTCTAAGCAACGCGCTTTTACCATCTCTGTGGTAAATACTGCGTGAAATACAAAGGCATCACGATATTGGTTTGCTCTAATGCGGATGAGCCTTGTATACCCGTTAACTTAAAGGTTTTACTTGGAGTACATTTTTCAACGTAGGATGCCAACGATTTTGCTCTTGTACGTTTACCACTTTTGACCTCCACAGGGACGATATCGCCTTCATCGGTCGCCAAAATAAATTCGATTTCGGCGCGGGCGTCATTCCATGAATAGCTTGGGTCAACGCCAATGGCAGTGAGCTCTTGTTGCACAAAGTTTTCAGCCACATAGCCTCTGTAGTTATAAACAGAGAGATCATAGTTTTGTTGCTTAATTTCTTTATAACTGCTGCCGAGCATATGATTAAGCAGGCCCACATCAAACAGAAACAGTTTCACCATATTTTCTTTTTTATAGGCCGCTAACGGAGATTTCGGCAATCCTCCAATAGGGTAGTTTGGCAAAGCTAAGCGGCAGCAGTTAAGCCAATGGATCGCGGTTTCAAAATCGCTATAACGAGATTTACGCTCATGCACATGCTTAAATTTAAAGCGTTTAACCGACTCATCCCTGACAAGTGATAGCTGGGCTGGAATGCTATTAAATACCGATTCAATCAGTGTGGCGTCGACCTTGCCCGCGTACTTACCAAAATCGCGGCGATAACCTTCCACTAAATCGGCATGAATTTTTGTGACTTTTTCAACACGCTCTAGAATGCTTGAATCCTTATACTGATACCAAGCAGAAACGGCTTCCGGCATACCACCAGTAAAAAAGTAGTCAGTGAGTTTGTCCATCAATTTGGTGTGTACTGCCGGTGTGCTTGCTTGACTATCAAACGCTTTGATCAGCGCTTGCTCGTTGGATGCGTAAATAAATTCTTGGAAGGTCAGTGGTCGTAAATTGTATTGTTCTACCTTGCCCACAGGGAAGGTGTTGAGCAAACCAATATTCGAGCCGCTGGCAGCGACAAAATAGGACGGTGCTTTTTCAGCAAAGTACTTTAGTGAGGTAACGGCACGTTCACATTCGCCAATTTCATCTAATATCAGCAGATCGGTTTCTGGGTTGAACGCTTGGTTGGTTAACAACTCAATGTTCATTACTAGCTCGTCAGGTGACAGAGAGCCATCGAACGCTTCTTTGTAGGCAGGGTTTTCAAGGAAGTCGATACGAAGGATGTTGGCAAAGGTGTTCCCAAATAACTCTTGTAGCAGATAGGTTTTACCTGTTTGTCTTGCACCATCGATCAATAATGGCTTGCGCACCGGTTGATTTTTCCATGCTATTAGGGCGTTTAGTAAGTTGCGCTGCATTGTCATTTCCCGTCAATTAAGACTGTTAACTGCCTGTAGTATAACTCAGTCTACACTTTTACGCGCAGAAAAGTGCGTAATTTTACATTTTTATGCGCATAAAAGTGTAATTTGATGGCCTTTGGCATTCAGGGATCCAGATCATCGCCTTGGCCAACGCGTAAGATAAACCTAAAGGTGGGATATAAATCCAATTATATTGAGTAAAGTGGGAATATAGTCCCTTTGGTTGGTGATATGGCTAAGCGTGACTTACACAATGTACTGTTTCCGAAGCAGCGCAAAATCCTGACGCATTTTGGTGAAGACTTGCTGTTGGCGATGAAACGACGTGGTTTTACAAAAAAGCTACTGTGTGAACGTACTGGTTTTGATCATAAAACCGTGAATAAAGTCTTCGCCGGTGATCCGGGTGTTGCCATAGGCACTTACTTAAAAGTCATGGCCGTTCTTGGCATGGAAAGCAACTTTGCAGACATGGCTGCTCATGATGAAGTGGGTATCAAGCTGCAAAACATAAAATTGCTGGAAGGTTCAAGATGAGCCGTGAAATCGTCGAAGTCTATGCCGACTGGCAGCCAATTGAGGCGCCTTTGCTAATAGGACAGCTGACTTACAGCGATTCAAGCCGAGGTGGCGTGTTTAGTTTTGCCTACGATAAAGCATTTTTAACTTCAGTCTATCGTTTACAAATTGATCCCATTCTGACGCTTCACCCCAGTGAACTCTACAACGATGAAGCCAATAAAAACTTTCGTGCATTTCTTGATTCGTCACCTGACAGATGGGGGCGTATTTTAATGCAGCGGCGTGCAGCGATTGAGGCGCGCAAAGGCATTCGAGCAACAAGTCGATTAAACGAATTGGATTACCTGCTGGGCGTACATGACTCTTACCGGATGGGTGGTATTCGATTTAAGCGAGTAGGCTCGGATGCTTTCTTAGATGACAACTCTGAGTTTGCTGCGCCACGCAGCAATGCAGATTGAAAAAGACGATAACATCGACAGTGACGAGTATTACCGCTGGTTGAAAATGCTGATTTCTCCAGGCTCATCATTAGGTGGTGCAAGACCCAAGGCTTGTGTGGCAGATGAACAAGGTCACTTGTGGATTGCCAAGTTTCCCAACTTAAATGATACCTTTGATGTGGGGGCGTGGGAGATGGTCTGTTATGAATTGGCTTTGGCGGCAGGTGTTGACATGTTTCCAAGTGAGATTAGGCAGTTTTCCTCTGGGCATCATACCTTTTTAACAAAACGGTTTGACCGCGACGGCGATCAGCGGCTGCATTTTTCATCGGCCATGACACAGCTTCGCTATTTTGAAAACGAAAAGTATGATGGTGAACAATCTCAAGGTGCCAGCTATTTAGAAATTGCTGAATTTATTTCCAATTCTGGTGCACAAACCGCAGCCGATTTAGCTCAGTTATGGCGTCGAATCGTGTTTAATATTGCGGTGTCCAACACGGATGATCACCTGCGTAACCATGGGTTTTTATTAACAAAGAATGGCTGGAAGTTATCACCTGCTTATGATTTAAACCCGATAGTGGGTAAGCATGGCCTGCATCTGAATATTACCGATGCAGACAACGCTTTAGACTACCAGCTAGCCTTTGATGTGAAAGACTTCTTCAGACTTTCGCAAACCCAAGCCACGCAAATTTACGATGAAGTATTAATGGCGGTTAAGCAATGGCAAACCGTTGCTAAGCGGCTAGGGATCAGCCGAGCGGAGCAAGCCATGAAACAATCAGCGTTTAACGTTTAATGAGTCAGTGAAACTATATTTTCATTTTTCAGCAGATAAAGAAGTTTTAGTTTCACTTTATGCTTTGCCTCATACTCCATGTGTTTTAACACTTCGCTCATCCCTTGGGCTTTTGGGGCAGTTTGGGCAAAGCTTTAGTTCACGCCACTTAGCCACGCACTAACTCTGCCCACAGAGCATTTATTGTTTTGGGCACTATCTACAAACTGGGGCAAGTAGCTACTTGTACCCTCAGAAAGCTGCACGATCTGTGCATTTATCTGCCTACTGCGTCCGTTTAGTACTGGCAAACTCCTAACTGAACTTAACAGATCAGTGAGGAAGCAAACGATGAACCCAACTACACAATCATCCACCACATCAACACACCCAGCGCGTCAGCAGCGGATTTTGCGCTTGCCCGAGGTAAAGGCCAAAACAGGCTTTGGCCGCAGCACCATTTATGCCTTGATGGCAACCGACCGCAGCGCAAAGTCAGGCTGCCCGACAACACCCGCCCACGAATGTATTGTATTAAAGGCAGCATCTTGGATGACTAAAAAGGCGATGAATCCTGTGTGGGCTTGTCGCCTTGCAGTGTGCCGCCAGTCAACCTAAGGGCAGGGCGAGGATTAAAGGCTAAGGCGGACAAGACTGCTAGTGCACTGGTTGTGTACTTGCTGTGCAGGGGGGGGCTTGTAATCGTCCTAAACGGAAAATATCTTTGCGCTATTATCAGCAGTTGATAAGATGTGAGGGTTATGTATAAGCGTACAGTCTTTTTATTGGCCAAGCGCTGTTTTATCTACTTGCTGGGAACCTAGTGAGCAAACCATTCGAGTAAGCTATGCGAGTAAGCTATGCGAGTAAAGCAATGAAAAACGCAAAACAATCGCGTTGCGTTATTGGGATTAAAGGGCAAAGCCCAGATCCCAATTTCCCCGTTGATATCTGGTTCGACTCGCTTAAATCGGTCGCCAATGTGCTGTCGAAAGAAAACCAGCAGTTGTTAAAAGTAATCGCCGAACAACAGCCGCAATCGATCACTGAGTTGGCTATGCTGACAGGCCGAGCGGTCAGTAATGTGTCGAGAACATTGAAAACATTAGGTAAGTACAACTTGGTTGAAATGACAAAATCACAAAATGGATTGGCGGTAAAACTGCGATATCAATCGATGTTGTTATTGATCCAGCCATTAGAATAAAAGGAATATCATGCAACAAGTCGGAATTTATGAGCAGCTTATAACGCAGCTTATCGAGCGTCGTATTGACCGAGAGCGATTCTATGTCGGCGAACGTGAGCTTAATAGCAGTGAAGCATCAACATGGTTATCTCGTTTCCTATCACACATACTTGAGTACGCGATTGAGTCCGTCCCCTCAAGTGATGATCGTCTGCAACAGCAAATTGCTTTATCCAATCAATTGTTACTCTGGCTAAAAACACAAATTCAAGATAACGATTTTATCGAAGACAATTTGCTTGCCAGTCAAGGTAAAATTCTGACCGCGCTCTATGAGCTCGAAAATCCTGTCTCAGCCGATTTAAAAAATTATATTAACGACATTTTTCCGTTAACAGGCTTAAGCCAAAGCGAGTTGTTTTGTGGCAGTAATGCGGGATTGTCGCTTGAATCTGAATTGAAGCGAGAGATTCTGTCTGCGGATAAAATTTACTGGTTAGTGTCATTTATTAAGTGGGCAGGGATCCGCATTTTTCGCAAAAAGCTAGAAGAATTTACCTCAAGTGGTCGCGAGCTAAAAATCATCACCACCTCATACATGGGAGCAACGGATGCCAAAGCGGTTGAGTATCTGGCGAGTTTACCGAATACCGAGGTGAAGCTGAGTTACAACACTGAGCGTGAACGTTTACATGCCAAGAGCTACTTATTTTTACGCAACACGGGTTATCACACTGGTTATATCGGCTCTTCCAATCTTTCCCATTCAGCGCTAACCAATGGCTTAGAGTGGAATTTAAAAATCACTTCACAAGAAATCCCACACATTATCAATAAATCATTGAGCACCTTTGAAACCTATTGGGTTTCTAATGATTTTGAACACTTTAGTGGCGATGCAACAAGCAGTGAAAAACTCAAAAAAGCCTTGAGTCAGCAGCGCGGAGATTTTGAGGCCAGCCCGACGCACTTCTTTGATATCTCTCCGTTTCTTCATCAAAGTGACATTTTGGAACAACTGGCCGTTGAGCGTAGTGTTCACCAGCGCTTTCGTAATTTAGTCGTTGCGGCTACCGGCACGGGAAAAACCCTGATTTCAGCCTTTGACTTTGCGCGCTTTATTAAAGAGAAACCGCAAGCAAATTTCTTGTTTGTTGCACATCGTGAAGAAATATTAAGACAAGCAAGAGCTGCTTATCGTGGTGTATTGAGAAACAGTGCTTTTGGTGAGTTGTGGGTAGGTGGACAAACGCCAGCTCATTATCGTCAGCTGTTTGTGTCGATCCAAACCCTCAACAACCAGCTGGTTCAACTCAACCTAACTGCTGACTATTATGACTACATAGTGATAGATGAAGTGCATCATGTCGCTGCTGCAAGTTATCGTGGGTTACTGGACTATTTCTCACCCACTATCTTGCTTGGTCTCACGGCCACGCCAGAGCGCCATGATGGTGGTGATATTTTGGCAGATTTTGGTGGTGTGATTGCTGCTGAAATTCGTTTGCCCGAAGCGATTAATCGACGCCACCTTTGCCCATTTCAGTATTTTGGTATCGATGATGATACCGACCTGCGAAATATTCCGTGGAGTCGGGGGCGCTATGATATTGTTCAACTAACCAACCTTTATACTCACAACCAAGCGCGTTTTAATAAGATCTTCTTCAGTATGCAGGAAATACTGACAGACATTAGCAAAATGAAAGCGCTCGCTTTTTGTGTGAGTAAAGAGCATGCCCAGTACATGACACAGCAACTCTTATTAAAAGGCGTTAAAGCGGATGTGTTGACCAGTGATAACAGCCACGAGCGGCAACAAAAGCAGCAAGCGATTCGTTCTGGCAGCATTAACGTGCTTTGCGTGGTCGATATCTTTAATGAAGGTGTCGATATTCCCGAAGTGGATACCTTACTGTTTTTACGACCGACAGAAAGCTTAACTATCTTCCTGCAACAATTGGGGCGAGGTTTACGTTTAGCTGAGGGAAAAGAGTGCTGTACCGTGTTGGATTTTGTTGGCAACTCACGTCCTGAATATGATTTTGCCAATAAATTTAGAGCTTTAGTGGGGAAAAATCATCGAGCGATCAGCGAAGAAATAAAGCAAGGCTTCCCCCACGCGCCACTGGGTTGCCGCATTGAATTAAGTAAGCGTACGCAAGAAATGGTGCTTAGCAATATTCGCCAAGCTTCATTAACCTTAAAGCGTTTAGTTGCAATGATACGCCAATATCCAGAGCACTCTACACTACCGTTAACACTGGCGAACTTCTTAATCATAAATCCTCACATCGACTTGAATGAGCTTTATAAGCGAGGGAGTTGGTCGCAGCTGGTTCAGCAAGCTAAGGATGAAATCAACGAAAATTCAGTTGATGAAGATCTGCTGAAAAGACTTAGAAAGGCCATTCATAACCGAATTTTGACCTGTGATGATCATGCCTATTTGAGCTTCTTAAAACAGCTTTGCCATAACAGCTTTGCAATAGAAGATTCGAGCCATCGTTATGCTTTGATGTGTCATTACGATTTTTGGCAAAAAACAGGGCCAGAGTGCGGTTTTGATTCCATTGAACAGAGCTTAGCGAAACTGAATGCTTGCGAGTTAAAAGCAGAGTTATTGGATGTTGTTAACTGGCAACTCGCACAAACCAAGCATGAGCAACCAACAATGCAGGCTTTGCCTGAGGTTTCACTGAGGCTGCATGCACGTTATGCGCGTGAACAAATATTGGTGGCATTTGGCGCGACTACGTTTGAGCGCCAACCACCGGCTCGGGAAGGTGTGTTTGTGCTGAAAGATCAAAATATTGAACTGATGTTTGTCACCTTGGACAAAAATGAAAAGCAGTTTTCGCCAACCACTATGTACCACGATTACGCGATCAACGAACACCTGTTTCACTGGCAGTCGCAAAACAGTGCAAGAGCTGATAAAGGCCGTGGTTTGGAGTACATCCAACACCAAAAAATGGGTAAGCGTCTGTTTTTATTTGTGCGTGAGCAAAGCAAAGATGAATACGGCCGAACCATGGGTTTTGTGAATTATGGTGAAGTAGACTACGTATCGCATACAGGTTCACAACCGATGAGCATTACTTGGCAGTTAAAAGAGCCAATGCCACACTTTATGTGGCAACAAGCGGCGAAGTTAGCTGTAGGTTAAATATCATGATGACTCCAGCCATCGACAAAGTTTACCCTCTTTGGCGCTTTAGTTTGGTCTAAAAAACCGAGCAAGACGCAGCAACTAGCCAACAACGCGGGCATTTTCCACTCATGTGGTTGGCTAATTTTACCGCATTAAGGGCGCGATTTGAGCAAGGCTTAAAAGTGATTTGTGCCGCACCACATAGCCGTTTGCAACCGACGGTAGCTAATATCAAAGCGGCCAAATTAAAAGGCCGCCTGCCACATAAGTTAGCCGAGAAAGTTAAGCAAGACTTTGCGAATGGCCAGTACGATAAGCGCTATGCAGTCGAAAAAAAGCAACTGAGTGTCGATACCCCAGAAAACCGCTTTATCAAAATGGCGGTGAGTAAAAGTAAGCGGCAATTAGCGGAGTTTGAACAAAAGCTTAGGCAGAGTAACCAAGCACCAGAACGGCAACGGTTGTCAGATTCATTTTTAAATGAGCTGAATAGTTGGCAACAGCCGCTGCAAAAAGTGTTAGGTCAGAGTTTTTTAAAAGAGGTTGGTGCATACACAGGGTTAAGCCGTGAGTCGTTAGTGCTACAGCAAAAAACCGGTTACAGCGCGGTGTATCGCATTTGGCAGGAGCTGAAATTTTATTTAGATGTGTTTGGCAATCAGTCGAGCATTTCAATGAAATCAGTGGCCGAGATTTATGAAGTGTGGTGCTTTTTGTGTTTGAAGCAGATTTTAGAGCAGGATCTCGGCTTTGAGCTGGTGGAAAATAGTGCGACTAAGCTCGCCCAAAATGACTTTTTTGAGTACCAACTAAAAGATGGGTTTGCCGGTGCCTTTCGCTTTAAGCGTAGCGATGGTGTGACCGCTAGGCTGGCACACGAGCCTAAATTTACCAAAAAGGGTCAATCAATCCGCTCGTACTTGGTTAACCAAGAGCCGGATATTGTATTGGAAGTGACACTGCCTAAAAGCCCTGATTTAACGAAAGCAGATTCATCAGAAGAAAAGCAGTTTATTTGGCTGTTTGATGCCAAGTACCGTATTAAAACCGAGAAAAACCGCTTTGATGACAGCAATGAAGATATCGAAAGTAAGGATTACGTACCAGACGATGCCATCAACCAAATGCACCGTTATCGGGATGCCTTGATTCGTTTATCAGAACCGCACGATTCTAAATCACCATCAAGTGGAAACGTTGGCCAACCTGCCAAAAAAAGCCGCCCAGTTTTTGGTGCATTTGCTTTATACCCAGGCTTTTTTGATCAAGCCACAACCCCCAACCCCTACGCAGCCGCGATAGAAGAAGTGGGTATTGGCGCATTTGCCCTCTTACCTAGTCAAAATGGGCCTAGCCAAAACGAACTTAGTCAAACTGAATCAACCCAGACTAAGAGCCGTTATTCCGGTCACCAGTGGTTGTTAGAGTTTTTGCAAACGCAAATTGGCACAGCGCCGAATGTACAAACAGGGCAAAACAATGAAGCCATGTATCCTGTGGCTGGCATGGCGGAAAGGCTCTACGTACAAGACGCTGCACGCATACCGTATTACGGCATGCGCCAAGTGCTGTACCCTGATTTGACGATGACAGTGGCATTGGGTGGACAACGCGGCCGTGATAATGGCTACTTTGAACAATTTGAGCAAGGCACAGCGCAGTGGTATCACCTGCCGCAAAGCACGTTTTTGCAGAAATTTAAGCAGCATATTGCCGAGGAAATTCGCTATTTAGCGTTGGCGTCTACCTCAGACACTCAAAGTTCAACCAAACAAATTGACAAACTTTGGCCGGTTAAACGGGTCACCGTGTTACCACGCTACGCCATTACCGAAGATCAAGCGGGTAAGAAGTCAGGTTCTGCTGATTTGTATTATTTATTTGAGCTTGGCAAACCGCTGTCACTACAAACGCCAGTGACCAACGTGCCACATCGCCCAATTAAAAACTCGATGAAACTCACAACCTTAACTCGCCTAGAGAGCGTCACTAAGTTTACCGAGGTTGAAAGAGTGTACGAAGCGGCAATGGTGTGAGCGAGTGTTATTAATTATGCAGAAGATGAATTGGCCGAAAATGCAGTTGTTCGGTTATTCCGAACAACTGCTAAGTAAAATCGACATCAAAAAATATCGAGCTATTTGGCGTTTTTGATATTAAAATCGCATCAACAACACCCCTCCCGCTACCCGTTAGATCAGCGCCCCGCGAGGGGTTACTCTTTTTTGCGCCTAATTTTTGGTACCGTAATGAGTTACGGCACCAAAATTAGCTTCCAACCACACATCATTCTCTGGCCCACAAAGGTGGTGCAGCAGCGCTAGGTTGATCTGGTGGCTGATCACGTTGCCGTTTCGTTTTTGGCTTTCTTTTTTCAAACCTCTCAGTAATAACCCTGTGCATGATTTTCCTATTTGCTCCGGCGTACTGGGCAGGCAAAAGGCGCGGTTTTGCTGTTTGGGGTGCAAGGTAGCGCGCTTTCCTGTTTTAGATAAAGGCGAAATGCACCAAAAGATACAGGCGTTGGCGGGCGTGTTTGCGAGCAATTTGTTGGTTTGGCTCGTGCCATCCTCATATATCGGTAACAAATGTGCTGGTAACAAAACTAACCCGCCTTGCGCGTGGCCTTCAACCTCAGGTAAAGGCAGCCAATACAAGTTTGGCCATTGCTCATGGCTCTGCCATTTTTCTACGATCACTTGTGCGCCAATACTATTCAGCCATTGGTGAATCGGGCAGCCTGGGTGCGTTTGTTTTACGCGCGGTAACTGATAGGTCAGCCAGCGGGTTAAGCGTTCGGCCGCATTATCGCACTGACTTAGTGCGGGGTAGAGAGTAAACGCGGCATTCCCAACCAGTAACGCGACCACCTGCTGTATCCATTCTCTATCCAAATCGTTAGCACTTGCCCATAACACGTCACTTATCACCTTGTTGGTTCGTCATGCCGTCTATTTTCAGTGGTCGGGTGCAGACGCGGTGGTGAATTAGATTAAAGAAATGGCCATCAAACTAACCAGTCAAATCGGCTTTTTATGATGACCTGTGCGCGGCTAACTGTTTGATATACATAGTCCAATACGGTGCTGTTTGGCTGTGTTCGCCAAGTGCAAAAAAATCGAGACGCCAAACGATCGTTTGCATTCTGGGTTTAAAAAATCAAACGGTTTGTACTTTGATGCCGAGGTTGGTTTAGGGTACAAAAAGTGCCAAACCTTGCTTTGATCCAGTAATGGCAAGGCCTACCAGCGTTGGATTTCAATCGAGAAGCCAAACAGTAAATGGGCTAATTTCCCTGTTTGGCGTTTCGATCCAAAAGCCAAACGGATAGTGGTTTTGGCGTATGGGGGTAAAGGCATGGGGAAGTGTGTGCGCGAACACACGAATGATTGCCCTGTAAAACCAATCGACAAAAACGCCAACTTGGTTTATATTTTTAAAATAATTTTAGTTTTCATAAACCGGAGGTCTGTATGATTGGAGAGCGCATAAAACGAGCCCGTGCAGCCGCTGGCCTGTCGATGCAGGCCTTGGGTGAGCAAGTTGGTATTAGTGCCAACATGGTTAAAAAATACGAGCACGACCAGAGTATGCCTTCGTCGGGAGTTTTACTTAAATTGGCGACAGCTTTGTCGGTTCGTACTGAATACTTCTTTCGCCCAGCACAGGTGACTTTGGGTGAGGTGGAGTATCGTAAAAAAGCCTCAGCTTCAGCTAAGTTGCTAAAGAAGATTGAGTCTGATGTGGTTGACCAAGCCGAGCGCTGGTTAGCGCTTAAAAATGTATGGCCAAACTTCCCGATAGCGAGTTTTAACTACCACCCCGACGTTCCTGTTGTAAGCACTTTAGACGCAGTAGAGCAGGTTGCCGCCAAAGTCCGTACTGATTGGCAGTTAGGTATGAATCCATTGCCAGACTTAATCGACTTGCTTGAGTCTAAAGGTATTTTGGTGATTGTCAGTAACGTACCCCAAGCCGATAAATTTGATGGGTTACAAGCCAAAATATCAGGGCAGCCAATTGTTGTTGTGTCTTCTCATTGGCCTGGTTGCCGCCAGCGGTTTACATTGGCGCATGAACTTGGCCACCTTGTTTTACATGGCTTACTCGATGAATCCCTTGACGAAGAGATGGCCTGCAACCGCTTTGCTTCTGCGTTTTTACTGCCCGAAGTTGGCCTTTTTCAGCATCTAGGAGAGCGACGTTCGAACGTAGACCCCAAAGAGCTATATTTCCTGAAACAGGAATATGGCTTAAGCATGGCCGCTTGTTTGTATCGCAGTGCCGACCTTGGTGTGATCACCGAAGAGAAAAAACGCCAAATATTTATACAGTTCTCAAAAAACGGTTGGCGAAAGCAAGAGCCTGGGAACCCTTATCCACAAGAACAAACATTATTGTTTGAGCAGTTGGTTTATCGTGCATTGGCAGAGGGAATTGTTAGTGAATCGAAAGCCGCTGAGCTGTTACAGATGTCAGTGATGGCATTGCATAAGCAACGCCAAATGTTGGCTGAGGCTGTTTAAATGTATTTGTTGATCAGTGATGCCAATATCCTCATTGATCTCGAAGAAGGCCAATTATTAGGCGTCTTTTTCAATTTGCCTTACCAGTTCAAAGTTCCAGATGTGTTATTCCACGAGGAGCTAAGCGATCAACATGGCTATTTACTCGAGTTAGGGTTGTTGTTGGGTGAGTTAAGCCCTGAGTCTATGATGTACTCATTTGAACTGAGGCAAAAGTATGCAGGCCCTAGCATGAACGATTGCTTTGCACTTGCGTTGGCGAAACAAGAACAGTGTCCATTGCTAACTGGGGATATGGCGCTTAGGAAGGCGGCTGAAAAAGAAGCGATATTAGTTCAAGGTACGCTATGGGTTGTCGAGCAGCTCGTCACCCATGGTGTATTGTCAGTTGAAGGAGCTGTAGCTGCCTACGATAAAATGGCAAAAGCTGGTCGTCGCTTACCTTGGGCGCTTGCAAAACAGCGTTTAACCCAATTATAAACTTTGCTAAGCCCTGATTGCCCCATTCCTTGGGGCAGTTTAACTTCCTCTTATTCACCCTCTAAAGCTCGGCATATCAAGTGTTGCCCCATTGTCCCAACTGCCCACAGTAAGTGAGTAAATGGGGGCTGCTAGTTTCGCCTGATGGGCTTTTTCGGCATGCGGCTGCGTTTGCCATCGAAAAAGGCCAATACTCTGAACCAATAGAGTGATTCTTCATAACCTAGGCTATGCGTTGGGCGTGCAGGCGGGATGAGCCCCAGCTTGCGTCCTAGGCTGACAATCACGTAGAACGTGAGTTTTAGCGTCAGCCATGGAGCGAGTACCACGAATACCATCAGGCAATACCGAGTAAGTGCGTAGCCTATACCATAAGGCTGTTCGAGTAAGGCAATGCCAATACACCAACCAAGGCCTGCCAGCATGGCTATTGGAAAGGTAATGGGGGCGAGTCGTATTATCAGTTGCATGTTAACGCCCTCCTGTGTGGTGGTGTGAAGCGGGTTCAAAGTTCACTAGTGGTTCAACCACATCAGCCACGGTTTGATGGGCAATACGGCGCTCTTCAAAGTAATCGTGGCGGTCGTAGATACCCTCAACGCCTTTTAGCTTATGGTTAAGACAGCGTTCGGCCACATTGCCTGCAATGCCCAAAGAGGCGGCAAGGCTGCGAAAGGTGCGGCGCAGATCGTGTACGGTGAAGTGTTCAAGCTTGCCCATTTTATTCGGTGGCTGTTTTTTGCGCCCAGGCTCGCGACCAAAGAGTTTAGAAATGGCGCGGTTTAGCGTATCTGGCCCCATATGTGGACGATGGCTTGCTCGTCTGGCTGGGAAAACATAAGGTGAGCCACAAGCGCGGATTTGCAGCTCGTTAAACCAGGCAATGGCTTGGCGTGGTAAGGGAATGCTGATTGGCACGCCAGTTTTACTTCGTTCCTTGGGTAGGTCCCATACGCCCGTGGTTAAATCCATTTCACGCCACATGGCTTCGCACAGTTCGCTTTTGCGCACGCCCAATACCAAAAACAGGCAGCAAGCGAGGTAGTTATCGCGGCCAAAGCTATTGATATGGGTATGAAACACGCTAAAGGCGTAGTGAATTTCCTCTTTGCTGAGCATCCTGTCTTTACTGGACTCCACGCCACCGGCATCGTCCACGGTAAAGGCTGCGGCGGGGTTGTTCAGCGTTAAGTCGAGCTTTATCGCATGTCGAAACAGCTGCTTCATATACATCAAGGTATCGTTGGCAATGGTAGGGCGGTTACTTTCTCGAATGCGCTCTAATACTTCGCGTACATGTGTGGGGCGCACGGCTTGTATAGGAAGTTGACCAATCACTGGTGCAATTTCTTTGGTAAAAACACGTTTGGGTATATTGGGGTGCTTTAACCGGCGACTTAAGTCTTTGGCATACCTGTCTTGAAACAGCTGGCTGACATTTTGGATCTCTGGGATGGTTTCAATAGCGCGAATTGCTAATGGATCTTCACCTTGCTGAAGTTGTAGCTGCATTTTAGACGATTCAAGTCGAGCCTCTGCTAAGGTCATACTTGGATATTGACCGAGCGTGGCTTCTCGTCGTCCGTTTAGGCTAGTATACCTTAGCATCCAATACGGCTTGCCAGATTTTCTTACGCAAAAATATAGGCCATTACCATCACTGTATTTCTTGGTTGCTGCTGCGGTGCGAGCATAAGACTGCATCTGAGTTGCGGTTAGTTTTGCCATCGTTTGTTACTCTATATTCCTAAGAAATCGTTAAAATTTGCTCACCATTGCCCACCACTGTTTGTTTATCGACTGGTTCGATAGTTGAGTGATTGAACAATCTGCAAGCAGCACGATAAGTGGAGATGGCATAAGGCGGTGGTGAGATAGATGCAAAAATCTGCTCACCAGATACCTTGACTTTTTGCTTATTGAGTCAAAAAAACAGGTCTTGCCCACCATTTTGCCCACCACTTAAACAGCAACTGGTAACGGACATCTGCAAACCGATTTGGACGAGGAAAATAAAAAGCCCTGTATTTTCAAGCAAATAACAGGGCTTTTAAGACATTCTTGGACGGGTAAAAAAACTATTCGATGTTTTGAATCTGCTCTCTCATTTGCTCAATCAACACTTTTAGCTCTACCGCTGCATTAGTGATGTCGCTGTTGATTGATTTAGAAGCAAGAGTATTTGCTTCGCGGTTAAACTCTTGCATCATAAAATCTAAACGGCGGCCACATGCGCCACCTTTATTAAGAATTTTTTTAGTTTCTTTTACGTGCGATTTTAAGCGGTCGAGTTCTTCGGCGACATCTTGCTTTTGCGCAAGGTAAATAAGCTCTTGTTCAAGGCGAGATTCGTCAATGTCGGTTTTTAAGTCTTCAAGCTTTTGATTAAGCTTTTCACGCTGCCACTTTGCTATTTCTGGTAAGTGACTTTCTACTACAGTAACTTGCTCAAGTATGGCATCAAGGCGAGTGGCAATCATTTCTTCTAAATTTGCGCCTTCATCGCCACGGGCTGATTTAAAATCTTCAACTACTTGGTCAAAGCCCGCTATAAGTGCTTTATTAACGGTATCTAAATCGAGCTCCTGTGCTTCCATTACGCCAGGCCAGCGCAGTATATCAACAGGGTTAATGTCGCCACTGCTTTGTTGCTGCACCCATTTAGCACTATTTATTAGTTGCTCAGCAAGTGACTCATTAATTGATAGCTCACCCACGTGTGCTGGATTTGCAACAAACTTTAAAAATACTTCAACTTTACCGCGTTGCAAATTTTTACGTAAACGCTCACGAATTACCGGCTCCATGCCACGAAATTGCTCTGGTGCGCGAATAAACGTTTCAAGGTAGCGCTGGTTTACTGAACGAATTTCCCAGGTGCCAGTGCCCCAATCGCCTTTAATTTCGCGACGCGCATAAGCAGTCATACTGTGGATCATGGATAAGTTCCTAAAATTTATTAATACAATATTGCGATGATTATACCGTAACACTGCTTAACCTCTAGAGAAAATTTATTACGCTGAATATTTTACAATCAGCATGGCATCTACTTGCACATGCACTTATAATGTCGCAAATTCAGAATTAAGGGGATCGTCAATGCGTCCAAGCGAAAGAACACCTAACCAAATTAGACCGGTATCATTTACACGTAATTACACATTACACGCTGAAGGCTCAGTACTTGTTGAGTTTGGTAATACCAAAGTACTTTGTACTGCTACGGTTGAAGCAGGTGTACCACGTTTTATGAAAGGCCAAGGTAAAGGTTGGATCAACGCTGAATACGGTATGCTACCGCGCTCAACGCATACGCGTAATGCTCGTGAAGCAGCACGTGGTAAACAAGGCGGTCGTACTATGGAAATTCAACGCTTAATTGCTCGCGCATTAAGAGCTGCAGTAGATTTAAAAGCGCTTGGCGAAAACACCATTACAATTGACTGTGATGTGATTCAAGCTGATGGCGGAACACGCACTGCATCTATCAGTGGTGCATGCGTTGCTTTAGTTGATGCACTTACTCACATGCGCGCTAAAGGAATGATCAACTCAAACCCGCTTAAGCACATGATTGCTGCTATTTCGGTAGGTATTTATAAAGGCCAACCAATTAGTGATTTAGAGTACCTTGAAGATTCTGAAGCCGAAACCGATATGAACGTAATTTTAACTGAAACAGGTAAAATTATTGAAGTACAAGGTACCGCAGAGGGCGAACCATTCTCGTTCGACGAATTAGATGAGCTACTTACACTGGCTAAACATTCAATCCGTGAAATTATAGATGTACAAAAACAAGCACTAGCATAAATAGGTAATCAGCGATGAAAGAATATCAAAAAGAGTTTATTGAATTTGCTTTAGAAAAGCAGGTATTAAAGTTTGGTGAATTTACCTTAAAATCTGGCCGTACAAGTCCATACTTTTTTAATGCAGGTTTGTTTAATACCGGTCGTGATCTTGCTCGCTTAGGTCGCTTTTATGCAGCGGCACTTGAAGATGCAGCAATTGAATATGATGTACTATTTGGTCCCGCTTATAAAGGTATTCCAATTGCAACAACTACCGCAGTTGCGTTAGCTGATCATTACAACAAAGATGTGCCTTACTGCTTTAACCGGAAAGAGAAAAAAGCACACGGTGAAGGTGGCAGCTTAGTAGGTTCGGATCTTAAAGGTAAGATAATGCTAGTTGATGATGTGATCACGGCAGGCACTGCAATTCGTGAATCAATGGAAATCATTGCCGATAACGGCGCAGACCTAAGTGGTGTACTAATAGCACTTGATCGCCAAGAAAAAGGCAAAGCTGAGCTTTCAGCTATACAAGAAGTAGAGCGTGACTTTAATACTCAAGTAACTTCTATTGTTAAATTGGCTGATCTAATCAGTTACCTTGAAAATCAAGGAACCATGGATGAGCATTTAGCGGCAATAAAAGCATACCGAGATCAATACGGTGTAGCATAAGTAAGAGCCTCGCAAAAGCGGGGCTTTATTTTGTTTAAAATTTAGCAGAACTCGCACGAATAGTTAAAGCGAGTTAATTCTCATAGTCGAGTGATTAAATCCAACTATAGCCATAAGAGCATTAGCAGATCGTATAAGTACAGAGATTAATGTTCCATCGGATCAAGCTAAAGATATAAGATCTGCAGAGGTTACTCTCCTATTGGTGATCATGATGATCATTCTTTCACACATTTAAAGGCTACCTCACAGTTAAACGCTTAAATACGCGTTTATTGTTAATAAATTGATGGTTATGTTGTATTTTTAGTATCTATCGTTCAAATATCCAGCGAACAGTCATTTATTTCAAGTTTTCTTCAAAAAAGGGTTGATCTGTTTTCGGATCTCCCTATAATGCGACCCCACTGAGACGGCAGAGCGCAACGCATAGCGAGGCACGAGCTACTCAGTGAGTCGAGTAAAACTTAGTTTCGAAA